>WTHI01000046.1:3711-54004 GCA_011523185.1 Methanobacteriota archaeon | reverse complement strand
AACATCCGCATCATGCAACATCGACCCATCTGCGTCCTTTGTGACGTCCCCGAAGGTGTGTATTCCGAATTTCATCGGACCTGAATCAAGATTAGGCTCAACCATTGAATATACTCGCTATGGCGGCTATATTCAAATCATTGGTTTCAACGACGATACTTAATCGTCTTAATTTCAATCTACAATCTCGACCTTTCCGTCGATTATATCGATTCTAGCAAGAGATCGAATCGGCCAATGTGGCTTCTCACGATTCAATCTCTCTCGCCCATCGCCCTTTTCGATAGCGATGACGATATCCTGTAAGATAACTCCCATATCCTCTAGCTGTTGAATGAGAGGCTCAAGAGTTCCACCTGTAGAAATCACGTCATCAACGATTACGATTCTTTCTCCCGCCTTGATATCGTTGATGTAGACTGTGGATTGAGAGTAACCGGTTGCTACGTCAACGCGAGTTTCGCCTTCCATCCCATACGAGCGCTTACGGACAACCACCGTTGGTTTTCCTGTAGCATCCCCGACCGCTGCAAGAAGTGGCAACCCCATCGCTTCAACGCTAACGATTAGGTCGACTTGAGACCAATCTACACTAGATACGATTAGGTCGCGTGTTGCCCGAAGAACATCGGGGTCCATTCGAGGAATACCGTCCGAAATCGGGTGGATGAAGTAAGGGTATTCACCCTTCCAGATAATTGGCGCACCACGAAGTGACTCTTGCAGAACAGTTAGAGGATCTGCGGATCCCATGACCGACCAGCCTCAGACTAATCCCAATTCACGAAGACGCTCGTGGCCTTTCTTGACACGAATAGTGGTCGGGCTTGGGAACTTCATTCCAGCCTTTCTCAGCGAATCACGAGCAGCCAAATAGAATTCAGCGGTTGTTTGAATGGAGACTATGACGTCGTTTCTCTTGACGCGCGCTGCGGTTCCAACATTCTTTCCAAATGATAGGCGCATACCTTGCGATACCCTATCTGCTCCAGCGCCTGTTGCTTGCTTGTTTTCACGAAGAATGTTGTGTGGGTACTTGTGTACTCGAAGAGCATAGCCCATATCTCCGGCGGCTTCTCTGATGGTTGAGTTGGATACCTGTCGAGCCGCCTCAAGTGCTGTGTGTCGGATTTGTACAGCATTGTCTACGGTTAGTTCGAGTACTACCTCGAATCCTCCTGCTTCGGCTACCTTTCGGTTACCCATGTGATAGCGTAGAATTCGGTTATTTGGAACACCGCCAGTATACTCTCGGCGTGTGTATGCCTGACCCTTGACCTGACGATACATCTTTGCTGGCTTGCGTGCCATCTCAACTACCTCGGGCTCGGCCGACCTACCCGCCGTATTTAACGATAGGTGCAGCCCCTACGGGGCTAAGTAACTCGCTTAAGTCGTACTCAATCTCTCACTTTCACGCTGAACAACTCTAACGCCCATAACAATTAGAATGAATCCGAGGAATAGAGTCCATCCTAACTTCTCATTAAGTAGCAAAACGCCTCCTAGTACTCCGAAAACCGGCATTAAGAAGATGTAGGCGGCGGCCGCAGTTGCACCAAGTTTCTCAACTCCAATAGCAAACCAATAGTAAGCTAAGACAGTGGAAATAGCAGCGAGATAAATGATAGCATACCAATCATTTACGGTTGGCTCAGGGATTCCGTTTTGCCAAGTTTCCCAAGCCGCCAATGGCGTTAGTAAGACAGTTCCAATTAGAGAATACCATACCACAATTTCCAACGTTGTCGCTTCCTGTTCACCATTTCTTTGTTCCATCATTCGCTTGGTATTATTGGTAGTCATTGCCCAACATAGAGCGGCTAAGAGAATCATAAAATCACCAAGAATTCTATCGTCAAATGGGATATCAGTATTGGGGCTCCATCCGGTAACTACAGCCACTCCGATGAAGCCACAGAATAGGCCGAGAAACATCCTGCGAGTTATTTGTTGGCCAAGCATTGGGGCGGCTAATAGTACGGTGAATATTGGATTGAATGTTATGATCAGTGAAGCATCACCAGCAGCAGTAAGACTCATTCCATTCATGAAAAATAGCTGGTAACCAAGAACGCCAGTAACTGCAATCAGCGTCAGCGTTCTCCATGTTTGTCGGCCAGAAGGAAGCCAATTGACTTGACTTCCTTTCAGAGCACGGGCAGCAAACCAAGCATAGAACAAAACCATGGTTAGGACATACCGAAGCCAAGCACCAGTCATTGGAGGCAATCCTAACGCTAGGATTCTTCCCACAGCCCAGGCCATTCCCCAAGAGAAAACAACTAGGATCATTAGTCCGTGGACTCCCAAGTGTTTCTCATTACCCATCGAAAGCGCCTAACCCAATGCTGGGGGTGCTTAGGTCAAATACTGTCCTAAAGTCACATCAGATTTCGATAACCCGGTCTCAAAGGGAAGGTTTGCACAGGATTGCTTATGCACCCTCCGCTCACAGGCATAGCCCACGCGCAGCGTAAGCGATGGAGGGATTTGATATGGCAAAGCGTTCAATGCTTGACCAATTTGCCGAAATTAAGGCGCAGCACCCCGATACTGTACTATTTTTCAGGATGGGTGATTTCTATGAGATGTTCTACGAAGATGCGGAAATCGCTTCCGAAGTACTTGGAATCACCCTGACTAGTCGTGACAAGAGCGCAGATGAACCGGTTCCAATGGCTGGTGTTCCTTGGCATTCTGTAGAATCCTATCTACAGGGTATGCTTCGAGCAGGGCACAAGGTCACATTGTGTGAACAAGAAGAAGAACTTCGGCCGGGTTCGAAAATTCTCGAAAGAGTAGTCACTCGTGTATACACCCCAGGGTCGCTTTACGAAGAGGATTTGATTGGAGAAGATGGCTCAAGTTTGCTTGCAGGTCTAATTTCTCGAGGAGATGGTATAGGTCTTGCAATCCTTGATTCTTCAACAGGTAGAGCATGGTTGCAAGAGCACTCTGGAGCCGGACGCTATGAGCGAGTTCGTGATGAATTACAGAGATGGTCGCCAAGTGAATTAGTTCTCGGTCGGCGCGAAGCCGAGAGTGAAGAGTCTCGTGCACTGTTGTCTTTGTTAGATAATGTTACAATGAGTGTTCATGAAGGTGGTAAAGAGCAGCATCTTCAGGTGGTAAGAGACCACCTAGATTTGGTCGACCTTGGTTCAGTTGACTTAGATCGTAGACCCTTAGCAATGGAGGCTTGTGGCCTAGCTGCTGGATATCTAACGAAGTTACACCTCGTCGATGTCGTACCTCTTCGCGAGGTCCATTTCGACGCCGATGACGGCCATCTCGTACTCGACCAAACAACACTACGCAACCTAGAGTTGACACATACACTAGCCGGAGAGAAGGAAGGCTCTCTTGTCCAGGCCATTGATTGCACTCGTACTTGGATGGGGCGAAGACAACTCAAAGAATGGATTCTACGCCCACTAACTGATTCTGAGAAAATTGCAGCGCGACAGTCTGCTGTTGCAAGTCTAATCCGTGCACCTCGTCGCTTGGATAAGATTCGGGAGACGCTCAAGTCGATGCGCGACTTAGAGCGACTTTCAACTCGCTTGGCCTATGGTAGGGCCAATGCGAGAGACTTGATTGCAGTCGCAGATTGTTTAGAGAGAATGCCGCGGCTGCAGGGATTACTTTCTGAAGGAGACTCTGAGTTACTGCACCAATGTGCAGAAGGATTGTCTGATCTCGACCCTCTAATGCACCATATCGCATCTAGAGTTGTTGAAGAGCCTCCGATGACTATCCGAGATGGTGGTATTTTTCAAAATGGAGTTAATGAGCAACTTGACGATCTGCGTCAGAAGGCCGGAGAAGGTACAGATTGGTTGAAGGGATTCGAATCAAGGGAGCGCGAAAGACTCGATATTCCGAGTCTCAAGGTCAAGCAAAATCGTCAGTTTGGCTTTTTCATTGAAGTCACTAAATCTCATTTGGATAAGATACCTGAAGAGTATCGAAGAAGACAAACCATGACCAATGCCGAGAGATTTACCACTGAGGAATTGAAGGAGTGGGAAGAAGTCATTTTGACAGCAGATGATAGAGCAAAGGCGCTTGAATACGAATTATTTCTTGAACTCCGTCAAGAGGTTGCATCACAAGCGGCTAAACTAAGTGAATTAGGACGAAAGGTTGCTTCCGCTGACGTCCTTTCAGCCTTCGCTAATCATGCCCGAAAACACTCTTGGAATCGACCGGATATCAAACACGACTCGACGATGGAGATAGTAGCAGGTCGCCATCCGGTATTGGAGGGCGATGGTCGCTTTGTTCCTAATGGAATAAGTTTCGATAAACGTCGAAAATTCCTTCTCTTAACAGGTCCAAATATGGGTGGTAAGTCGACATACCTTAGACAAACTGCACTAATCACAATCCTCGCTCAGGCTGGATCATTCGTGCCTGCTGAAAAAGCAAAAATTGGCATTGTGGATAGAGTATTTACTAGAGTTGGAGCGCATGATGATTTACGCCGAGGTCGTTCGACATTCATGATGGAAATGATTGAGGTCGCACATATTCTACGAAGAGCCACACCTCGAAGTTTGATTCTTCTCGATGAGGTAGGTAGGGGCACCTCGACTTTCGACGGCTTAGCAATCGCTTGGTCTGTTACTGAAGACATATCCACTAGAGTTGGAGCTAGAACATTATTCGCAACTCATTATCACCAATTGGTCGGCTTGGCTGATGAGATTGAAGGACTGGTAAATATCCATGTTCAGGTTGCCGATGTCAAGGGTGAAATTCGTTTCTTACATACTGTCGCCGACGGGCCTTGTGACGATTCATATGGTGTGCAAGTCGCTGCCTTGGCCGGCCTTCCTATCGGTGTTGTTGAAAGAGCACGCGACTTGCTAATATTCCTCGAAGGTCAAGCACAAGGTGCTAGAGCAGGTAGCGACGGGACACCCGATAGTAGGGAATCAGGACAGTCCAGTCTTTACGGTTGGATGCTACCTACTGGAGAAAAACCAGCAATGCCTGATCAGCATATTTCAGATCAAGAACCGACCAAGGAAATAGTAGTTCAAGAAGACCCCGTACTCCGTGAAATAGCAGAGAGGCTAGAATCTCTTGACCCTGATACTCTTACTCCTCGAGAGGCACTAGAGGCTCTCTACGCAATGAGAGCAGCTCTCAATAACACCCTTGATGGAAAACAATTGGAGGAGTAATAATGGCATCTTTAGAGAAGCCAGAAAGAGTTTCGATAAAGCAACTCGATGAGTTAACCATCGGAAAAATCGCAGCGGGCGAGGTTGTTGAAAGGCCGGCTCAAGTTGTTAAGGAACTGATTGAAAATTCAATCGATGCTGGTTCCGATCGAGTTAGAGTCGAAATCGAACGGGGTGGTTTTGACAGAATCACCGTTATCGATGATGGTCATGGAATTCCAAAAGACGAATTGCCATTGGCAATAACACGTCACGCAACCAGCAAACTCTCCGGTCCAGAAGACTTGAGCCACATTGAAACAAAGGGATTTCGAGGAGAGGCTTTGGCTTCAATTGGAGCGGTTAGTGAACTAATTGTTGCTAGTAGAATTGGAGAGGGCGATGGAGTTCAAATTCGAGTGGATAATGGTATTGTTGGAGAGGTAGAGGCTGCTGGAATTGCTCCAGGTACTCAAATCGATGTTCTCAACCTATTCGCCAAAGTTCCTGCACGACTTTCCTTCCAACGCCGTCCTTCAACTGAAACTGCAGCCATTGTTGATGTTGGTGTACAAATGGCATTGGCCGAGCCTAATGCTGGTATTTTCATCGAAGTGGATGGTAGGAAGGTATTGGATTGTCCTCCAGCAGAATCAGCAGAAGACAGATTGTACGATTTGTTCGGTTCAACATCTTCAGAACTAATCCCGCTTATTTCTTCTCAGGCTGATGATGATGCTCCTGGTGATGAGAAATGGACGGGTTGGATTTCCCCACCGGGACTGACTAGGAGTAGAGCGGATGATGTTCACATCCTAGTCAACGGGAGGCCGGTAGCACCTGGTCCATTCCTTCAATCCGTCAGACGTGGTTATCATACTCGATTAATGGTGGGCAGACATCCAATCGGGGTTCTATTGCTTCGCTTACCTGCAGACGAGGTGGATGTCAATGTTCATCCAACAAAAAGAGAGGTCCGGCTGAAGAATTCATGGCGTGTATTGGAGCGACTTGAACGTTCGATAAAACACACACTTTCGCAAATCGCAACTAAGCCAGAAGCTAGTGAAGAAACTATTCTGGAGGGTATCTCAGAAAGGTCAGAGGCAAATCCTCCCGCGCCACCTGTAACAAATCTACCAGAATGGGCTAGCGCTGCTAGTGAAAATCAAACAGTCCAGACTCGATTTTCTAGCATTCGTCATTCTGTGGAACCTACTGTTCGCAGTCAATCAAAATCTACTTCTGAATATATCACTGAACAAGATACTCTGCCTGGGATGGAATCCGAACCCACAACTCCTTCTCTATCTTCAGAGGAAAGAGAATTGCATAGACACGCGGTTGGTAGTTCAACTTCCCCACTTGACGAGCCAATTCCGAAATCAGCGGTAATTCCAGAACTTCCAGAGATGAATCCATTAGCGCAGTTGTCCGATTCTTACATCTTAGCCGAGGGAGATGATGAGTTATTCATAGTAGACCAACACGCTCTCCATGAACGAATTCGCTATGAGCGATTACGTGAACAGATGGTCAGTTGGGAAGGTCAAGACTTACTGACCCCAATTTCTCTCTCTATTGGTGCGAGACAGAAGGCTGCAGCTATTTCTCGACAGTCTACACTAGAGAATTTGGGAATAGCATTCGAAGCAGACAATGACTCGCTACTAATTTCACGAGTGCCGGAGGTTTTGATAGGGCATGAATCCTTAGAAAAATTCCTTCAAGATTTGCTAATCGAGTTAGTAAGTACTCCAGATGGATCAGAGGAGTTTGATGCTGTCACAAACCTCCGAGATCATATTGCATTCATGAGATCCTGTCGAGGTGCGGTCAAGGCAAATGAAAAGTTGAACCTCGCTCAAATGAGGAGATTATTACAGGATATGAGAACCGTCCCGAATCCATGGGCTTGTGTTCACGGCAGGCCTACAGTGCTTCGATTAACGATGAAGCACTTAGATCGTCACTTTGGCCGTCATGGTTGAGATAAGGCAAATAATTGCTGGATAAATCCAGGATGTGAAACCTCACAAATCTCTGCATCAATGATGTCTCCTCCAACCTTGCTTGCAAGAATCATTGCAACCATCGCCAATCGATGGTCCATGTGGGTTTGAACTGGCTCATTTGGTGCATTAGGAGTCTGTCCACCAGGAATAACAAGGCCCTCTTCAGTTTCTTCTGCATTCATTCCGAATGACTGTAATAGTTCGACAGTACGGAGAATTCTATCTGATTCCTTCCCGCGTGCGTGTGGAATTCCGGTTATACTCCCTCCCTCACCTAAGGCCATCCAAACAGCGGCTGGGGTGACTAAATCGCTCGCGTCCCTCAAATCGACTTCACCCCCATTTGCCCTATCAATCGCGTCAAATGCCATCAATAACAGTGGGTCGTATGTTGCCAATTCAGTTTGTAAGTGCAATCCATCATGGAGTAATTCTAGCAGAATTGCCATAGGGAAGAGGCTCAATTCAGGCGGGATATCGATTTCATTGGGCGGATTTACATTCCAGGGCTCAAGAATCAATTGAGAACTCATTTCTATTGGGCAGCCACAAATTCGAGCAATGTCAAAAGTCATACCGAGATAGCCCCTACTCACTGCTTCTCCTTCGACGTGTATCTCAATCGCCTCCTCAAGGCTTGGAGATGCCAGAATTAAGGCGCTAAGTGGCTGGCTTGATTTACTAAGATCTACAGTAGCTCCACCTTTCATTTTCCCATTTACAATAACGGGTAATGAATCACTATCCACATTCACTTGCAAATCTCTCAAGATTTTTCCAAGGCTACTACTTCTTGCCCGTAATGATTCATCGCCATCCAATTTGACCTTGTCACCCATTGTTGCAACAAGGGCACTTAGGACTCTCGCGGAAGTTCCCGAGTTGCCACAATTCAGTCCTGTATTCGGGGCACTAAGGCCCTGTTTTGGAGGCGTGACAAGCCAACCATCTTTGTTCCGTTCGACATTAACCCCCATTTCCTGAAGACATTCTGCCATCGAATTTACATCAGCCCCAGGTGATTTGTTTAACTTGATTAAACAGGTAGAATTACTTTGAGAAATCATCGTTAACCATCGAATGATGTGGCTTTTGGACGGAGGCAAACTCCACTCATGAGAGCCGGAGAGATGCATCTCAGGTATGCTCAGCACAACCTCTCATCGAGGCTAGACAATTCAACCCAACGATGTGCAATAGAGAATTTGCATCAAACAAATCTAGGCTCGAATGACATCTCCAAAATCATCCTCACCATTCCAAGACTTTGCTTTTTCATCGATTTCACAAGCCGCCAATGTTTCCTCAAGCGTACCTTTCATCTCAATCAAATTTGCACGTTCTAACATCTTTGGGCTAAGTCCCGGCATCAGTATGGAAATTGCTCTTGGTACTCGTTTTGGATAGACCTCGTTTACGTGTCTGACGATATTTGTTGTACAGGTATTGGTGATTGTGTTATACCATTCAGGATTCTGCGCTAAATCGTTAGTCCTCTTTAGATAGGATTCAAGCATTCTTCTTTCGTTTCCAGGACCCAATACTACTGCCTTGAATAGATGAGTTACCGAGTGTTTTCTGCAACGGGTACGAACTCCAATGACATCCCTTTCTGTAGCCCAGACATAGATTAATTCGTATTCACGAAAAAGTCCTTTCACAGGATGATATTTCTCGCCTTGTTCTCTTCTGACTTCAATCGAGCAGGCTAGTCGCCGCCCGTCTTCAAATTGAAATGAGAGAATTGTGTGTGCCATTTGTCTGTGTCTAGGGTCAAAATATTCCAGGGTTAACCAGATAGAATCTACCTTACTTAGGTCGAATTCATCGTCGATCCATCTCTCATCAAAATCCTTGGTAGAGCGCCAATCAAAATCACGAATATTCTTGATTTTTGCAATATCTCCTTGGAATTCTATGGTCGCATTACGAGAATTATCATTGACCCATGAACGGTCATTAGAAGGCCGTAATCTCCGGACTCTAATCCATATTGCGAGTAGAGATAGGAGCCCAATAATCGCCAAGCCGGCAAGGCCGGCAATCAACCAGCTGGCTACGCTCACAACCATCGAGACGACCTATCAAAGCATCAAACCTCTGATTATTTTGGGTGGCGCGGCAGGGGAGATTCGAACTCCCGAGGTGAAACACCACTGGATTAGCAATCCAGCGCAATGGCCAGGCTATGCGACTGCCGCAGTGCTCCGGCGACCTAAGATTGTGGCTTAAGGCGAGCGGTTGGAATCATTCTTCCTCGTTCGCTCCGTCGGAATCATCTTCATCTCCATCGATGAGTTCAGCAGGAAGACGCGCTACGAAGATTATTTCATCGACGTGAGACTTTTTGTCAGCGCCTCTTAATTCCATTATTCTCGTACCTTTTGTCACCTTACCCAATGTTTCTTTGGTTTGAGTAGCAGGCATGCGAATCATCATTCCACTTCCGGTCAACATGAATAATTGATCAGATAAATCGGGGATTTGTCTTACACCAACAATCGTATCTTCATCAGATAGCGCCATTGTTCGAACCCCTTTAGTGCCACGATTGGTCTTTCTGTAACCATCCCTCTCCATCACAGGCTCACCTTCTTCATCGACAAGTTGTGTTCCATCTTCATCTGTAGCTTGAATCATACTTCCAGAACCTAAGCGGCTTCTCTTTGCCATACCATATTTGGAAATTGTGAGTACACTGGTGTCGAAATCATCAGTGACAATCATTCCGATTACACTATCTCCTGATTGCAATTTCATTCCACTTACACCCTGACTGACTCTACCTTGAACTCTAACTGTGTGAGTAGTCTGAATCTCTCCACTTGCAGGGTTGGTCCTAGTCTTGACTTCCGAAGGCAAGAATCGGCAAGCATAACCTCCTGAAGATACCAAAACAACATGGTCTGCATCAGTTGCAGGCCTTACTTGTACCAATGAATCGGCTTCGCTTGCAAACTTCAAAGCATACTTTCCATTGCGATTAATTCTGACATAATCAGAAAGGTTACTCCTCTTGATTCGACCTTGGCTTGTTGCGAAAATTAGGTAGTGGCCTTCTGGATTTTCAATTAACTCTCTATCCATTGGCAGTATCGAGATGACTTTTTCATCATCTCTAATTCCTTGCAATAAATTGCGAATATGAGTTCCTCTTCCATACCTACTAGCGAGAGGAGTTTCCCATGCTCGTAAACCGTAAACTCGCCCTTGGTCAGTGAAAATCAGTAACCTGTCTTTCGAGAAGCAGGTAACAATAGCCGCAGGCGCATCTTCGTCCTTGGTTGCAACTCCTTTGAGCCCCTTCCCACCTCGGTTTTGTAGACGGAAGGCCTCTACCGGTAGGTGGCGAATGTAATTGTCTTGAGTTAGAGAGATGACTAAAGCACGTTCTGCTACTAGGTCCTCTCTGTCCATTGAAAGTGGAGTTGGGTCAATGTGGCTACGCCGTTCATCTCCATGCTTTTCTACTACCTCTTCAAGTTCAGAAATTAGAATTTCCAATCTTCGCTTGCGGCTATCAAGAATTGATTGGTATTCTTTGATTGCCTCTTGCAGTTTTGTAAGCTCCTCTTCGACCTCTTTTACATTTAGTTTGGTAAGTTGGTAAAGTCGCCGTTCAGCAATTGCTTTCGCTTGCTTTTCTGAGAATTCGAAACGCTTTATCTTTGGATATTTTTCTTCTCCTCTAAGGTAAGATTCGAATTGATCTCTAGAGTCTGAATTTCTTCCGACTTCGATAATTTCAGTCATTCTCTTCTGCGCCGCCATCAGTCCTTCGAGAATGTGCGCTCTCGCCTCTGCTTTGTTCAATTCAAACTGAGTACGCCTCTCAATAACAGTCTCCCTATGGCGAACATAGGTGTGCAGAATTGTCGACAAATCTAGTTGCACAGGTGCTCCATTCAGAATACCCATCATGTTAGCGGAATACGATTCTTGCAATCTACTCGATTGGTATAATTGGTTGAGGATTGCGTGTGGGTCTGCATTATTCTTGACTTCAATTACTACACGGATTCCTTCCTTACTAGATTCATCACGAATGTCCCGAATGCCTTTGACTGTCTCTTTCGTAACTAACTCAGCAATTCCCTTCAACATGCTTGCTTTTCTAACTTGATATGGAATAGAAGTGATGACTATTTTCTTACCCGATGAATCATCTCTTACTTCTGCTTCTGATCGAATGTGAAATCTTCCTTGCCCAGTTCTATACATGTCTAGAATACCATCTATTCCATGAATGGTAGCTCCTGTTGGGAAGTCTGGTCCTTTGAGATATTCCATGTATTCCATTGCGTCAATCTGTGGTGGTTTGTCCAAGGATCTTTTCCGGTCCTCTTCGATTACCTTCTCTGTATGGAATCGCACTGCTGCGGCTACTTCGTTTAGGTTGTGAGGAGGTATTTTTGTTGCCATTCCAACCGCGATACCATCGCTACCGTTTAGCAGAAGATTAGGAAGTCTTGAGGGCAAAACAGTAGGTTCACTCTCACTATCATCGAAGTTTGCAACCATGTCAATAGTGTCCTTATTGATATCGTCTAACATATGTGAAGAAAGTCGATCTAGCCTACTCTCGGTGTACCTCATAGCTGCAGGTGGGTCGCCATCTATAGAGCCGAAATTACCCTGGCCGTCGACTAATGGGTATCTCAAGGAGAAGTCTTGCGCCATTCTGACCATAGTGTCGTATAGGGCCTGGTCTCCGTGTGGGTGATACTTACCCATCACTTCTCCAACAGACCTTGCAGACTTACTGTAACTCTTGTCGTGGGTGTGGCCTGCTTGGTGCATACCCCACAGAATACGTCTGTGAACAGGCTTCAAGCCGTCCCTGACGTCTGGAAGTGCTCTGCCAATAATTACACTCATTGCATAATTTATGTAGCTCTCTTTCATCTCATCAGAGACAAATCTTCGCTCTAATTCTTCACTCATTTTACCACCTCAAACGTCTAATGACGTTACCTCCGATGCATTTTGTTCAATGAATGCACGACGATCGGGAACATCTTCTCCCATCAGAATAGTGAATAATTCGTCGCCGGCTTCTATGTCTGGCTGTCCATTCTTTTCTTTGATAGTTACACGCATCATACGTCGGACTTCTGGATCCATTGTGGTCTCCCACAATTGTTCAGGGTTCATTTCACCCAGACCCTTGTATCTTTGAACTGAAATTTTAGCCGAAGGGGCTTCTTTCTTCAATCGCTTTACCGTAGCATCCAGCTCTTCTTCGCTATGTACCCATTCGACGTTGTTACCTCTTCCTACTGAGAATAAGGGTGGCATAGCGATGTAGACATTGCCATTGGTAATGGCTCGTCGCATATACCTCCAAAGAAAAGTCATAATCAAAGTTCGAATGTGTGCTCCGTCGATATCTGCGTCACACATGATGATGATTTTACCATACCTTAGTTTCTCAGGGTCGAAAGCACCTTCATCGCCTTCATCATTACCGACTCCAGCGCCAAAAGCCCTAATCATTCGCTGAATTTGCTCATTGGTGAATACCTTAGCGTCATTACCACGTTGTCTTTCGACATTCAGAATCTTTCCTCTAAGTGGCAGTACTGCTTGTGTGCGCCTATCTCTAGCGGTCTTTGCAGATCCGCCTGCTGATTCTCCCTCGACGATATATATCTCGCATTCATTTGGGTCGCGTGATTGACAATCAGCTAATTGACCAGGAAGGCCACCACCTTCCAACACCCCTTTTCTGCGGGTTAAATCCCTCGCCTTGCGAGCGGCCTCTCTCGCCTTGCTGGCCAATACTGCCTTGTCCACAATGGCTCGAGCAATCGAGGGATTCTCCTCAAAGTGCTCGCCTAATTTGTCGTTTACAATCTGCTCAACAATTCCAGCGACTTCACTAGTCACCAACTTAGCCTTGGTTTGAGCATTAAATGACGGGTCAGGGTGCTTAATCGAGACAACAGCGCCAAGGCCTTCACGAACATCATCGCCGGAAAGGCTGCTTAGATTTTTGAGTAAATTTCTCGACTGAGCGTAGGAGTTTACTGTTCTAGTCAGAGAACTGCGAAGGCCAGACATGTGAGTGCCTCCATCTGCATTGTGGATGATATTGGTGAAGCAGTCGATACTTTCTGAGTAGGAATCGGTCCACTGCAAGGCTATTTCGACATGAACTTCTCCTTTATCTCCCTCTTTTTCTCCAAAGATGTGAATCACTTCATCGTGAATTGTATTCTTCTTTGAATTCATTTGAGCGACATATTCCCTGAGTCCTCCATCGTAGGTGTGATCGATTTCTACCGGGTCTTCTCCGCGAAGATCCCGGAAAATAATTTGCAGGCCACCATTTAGAAAAGCAGTTCTTTGCAATCTAGTATTAATTTGCTCGAAATCGAATTCGACGATATCGCTAAAAATTGTCAAATCAGGTTTGAAGGAAACCTTGGTTCCAGTACCTTCGGTTTTTCCAGTTGATTTCAGTTTGGATTTTGGAACTCCTTGGTTATATCTCTGCTCCCATACTTTTCCTTCTCTGTGTATTTCTAGATGCAACCACTCAGATACAGCGTTAACAGCACTAACCCCTACGCCGTGAAGACCTCCTGCGACTTTGTAGGCCTCATTGTCGAACTTACCTCCTGCGTGAAGTTTAGTCATAATTACCTCAGCCGCACTTACTCCTTCCTCTGGGTGCATATCTACCGGTATTCCTCGGCCATGATCTGTGACACTGATTGAACCATCAGGGTTGAGGTCGACTTCAATAGTTGGATTATGGCCAGCTAGGTGTTCGTCTACCGCATTGTCGACTACTTCCCATATACAGTGGTGTAAAGCGGACCCATCATGAGGGTCTCCTAGGTACATTCCAGGCCTTTTTCGTACCGCTTCTAGGCCTTCAAGGACCTGAATGCTATCTGCTCCGTAATCATCAGCCATTTTTGCAACTCCAATCGTCTGAGGGTTCCCAAAGGGGAACCCTCAGGTGTTCCACTAAAATTGGTCTCACAGGGGGTTAATCAACCCTCCCTAGAGAGTGTCCAAAAAACATCGAAAGTGAAAGTAAATTCACACTTTCACCCCTCCATAGGAGGGGTATCGGCCCACAAATATGGTTAAACAGACCTCTCCGGTCGCCGAGCCGATGCGAAGACCCACAATCTGTGTGACTCTATCTGGTTGCTCGGTTGATGAGATACTCGCAGATGCCGCTCGCGCTACTGCTGTAGGCGCTGACCTTTGTGAGGTTCGTCTCGACAAGCTTTGGGTGGTGGAGAAACTCCCTGAACCCGAAGAGGTTACCGATTCCAATGAAGGAGAGGGGCGCAGAAGGCCCGCATATGTTCCACCGGAGTACATCCCACAAGCATTCGATTCAATCGATATATCGAGCGCTCTAGACGCATTCAAAGGAGGGATCGATTTACCAGTAGTACTGACCTGTCGTCCAGAGAGGCAGGGGGGTCATTTCCCCGGAACCGAAGAAGAGAGAATTTCAGTCCTAAGAGCGGCTATCGACAGCGGAGTAAGTTGGGTAGATCTCGAGGCAGATATCGATTCCAAAACCCGTTTAGAACTTGTGCAGATTGCTAAAGGAAAGACAAAGGTAATTTCCTCCAACCATTTTTCAGAGGAGCCTGGCAGTGCATCAGAAATCATCAATGATATCGAAGATATGGTCGAATCTGGAGACATCATCAAAGTCTGTTACAATACCAGTGGAAGAAATTCAGGATTGAAATTATTTGAGGCGGCTTGGATGCTAAAAGAGTCTGAACAAAAGACTGCTATTATGGGCATGGGTGTTGGTGGTGATTGGACACGAATCCATGCCCCATTACTAAACCAAGATCTAGTATATTCAACTATGGAAACCGGCTCACATCTTTCTTCTCAGGGTAGAATAAACGCATCAGACCTACTAATTGCTTGGGAGATGCTAAATTACGAGTAATTCATTGTTCTAGCAATGGAACCAATTCTTGCTTCTCTTGACTTTCTTCAGTGCCATTAGCATGGTATCTTGAATGAATTAGTATAGGGACAATTACACAACTTAGAGGCAATAATCCTACAATAATGTAGGCTGTAAATTTAGGTAGAGTTATTCTATCCTCTACTTCGATCCAAACTTGAACGATCATATCTCCGTCAACAGCCGATGCATCATTTGGTCTGCTATTGTTCAAATTATCGAGAGCCAAGAAATATTCTGCATCACTATTTTCTCCAAACCAAGAAATGAAGGCTTTGTTATCACTATCTAGTGCGGTAGAAAAACTGGTGCTACGTTTACCCTCATATGCATGTGTGTCTCTGAATGGAAGAAACACAAACATATCTCGCCATTCAACAGGAACCAAATTGAGCTCATCTTCTAGAATCTCTCTTGTTTCACCATAAAACTGATATTCATTTTTGTATCTTCCCCAATTTGCTGAATCAAACAGGTATACGTCGCCTTTCGGATCCTCGGTAGGGGGATTATCCGGATCGGAGTTAAACTCGACGCAGAATGTATACGAATATCCAGTTACCAATTCTAAACGCAGTGCTTGTGCATAGTTTCTAGCAAGATCAATTTCAACGTACAAATCATCCCTGAGTGGGCGTAAATTGTCTCCGCTGGGTGGGCCCCACCAACCCCCGCGATTATCTTCGACCTCGACTACTTCTGCGAAATCGCTGTCAAATCCTACATCAAGAGGTACTGAACAATCATTTCCTGACGCAGAAACCGTACCTGCTGAGACAATTAAAATTGCAAAAATCGGCGCAAAAAATCCAAGACTAAACCCGGTTGCAAAGAGTTTTTTCACAATATTTTGCACACTCAGCGCCTCCGAGTTCTAATTGGGCGGACGTATCCGGACTCCTTGTTCCTTCGCTCGTCAACCGTCAGATACTTCGGTTGTGGGGGTGGATTGTGTTGATCCATGCCAGGTAGCCCGCCTTCCGCTTCTACTTCCTGTACATCGTAGGTCTCAAGCATTTCCTCGGCATCGATCTCCTCTTCGTCTTTCTGCCTCATTACTAACCAGCCAAGAACTAGTACCATGGCGACCAGTGCTAGAAGGCCTCCGCTCTCTTTGTTTGGAACGAAGTCCTTCCAAGTTAACTCATCCCAGGACTTCTGTCGGTTTACTTCTTCTGCAGAAAGTACACTTATGATATAGTCCTCTGAAGTACATACTCCAACTCCGTCACAGACTTGTAAAACTAGACGTATTTCACCCGTTTCACCCCAAGTCATGTTGCCCCAAAGGAAATCGTTTCTTGGGTCTCCATCTTGGTCTGTGTCGACCAATGCATTTAGATCCCAATTGACACTGAGTTCACTGGTCAGACTTGTGTCTTTATCATTCGTGGAAATCCCATCGCCATCGCTGTCCTCATCGGCATTTAGATCTAGCCAGGCTTCCAATCCTTCGACCAGATCTACATCAAACGCACTATGATTCAAGAGAACTAGGTCACCTTCGTTAACATAGTCTGAATCTATGGGGTCGATTGGATTGATTTCTGGCGCTCTTGAGACATGTACCGTAATTGAAGTGGTGTTGGTGTCTCCTCCTTGAAATCCATCGACAACGGTTAGACTTACAACGTAAGTTCCAGGTCGCTCCCAAGAATGCCATACAACAGCCCCTTCAACTTGAGGACTAGCATCTCCAAAGTCCCAGATCCATCTTGTTATGCCGTTCCATTCGGCGTTTTCAGGGTCAGTGGAATGTCTTCCAACAAATTTGGGGTCGGAATCATAACTTTCTGAACCATCAAATCTCAGTGGACAATCTGGGGCGATGAATGCCCCTCCATCGACCACAAATGGAACCCACCAAATAACATCTTCTTCGGAGCTAGGAATTGACTGAAGAGCGCTACCATTTATGCTTGGTTGTAAAAATTCCACCATTGGTACAGGAAGAGGATTGGCAATTCTGACTTGATATGATTTGGTTGCAGATTCAGCACCTCTGTCATCAATAACAGTCAATGAAATTGTGTACAAACCCGGCTCCGTGAAGGTGTGGTATACAGTGGATGAGTTTTCTATTTCTACATCCATTCCAGTAATGTTCCATCGTGTCTGTAATAATGATGTATCCCCGTCCGGGTCAAAAGATAAACTCTCAAAGAAATACTCGGTTTCAACCGTTCCATCGGCAGGACGATCAAATACAGCTACAGGTCTTTGATTTAACACCCTAACCATTAGTGTCGTAGAAGACACGTTGCCGTCATCATCTGTGACCTCTAAAGTGACGGTTTTCATGCCGGGTGTATTCCAACCAACTGTTGGATTTTGATTTACTGAAGTCGTTCCCGAGAAGTCCGATGTCAGGGTTATGCCTTGACTCGAGAAATTTACACCGGATTCAAACTCCCATCGATATTCTACAATTAGTCCATCGTCATCAATGAATAAATCCGGTAGTGTCAACGGAGTTAGTGTGTATGTTTGTAGTTCCTGGTCGAAAACTTGCCTCGGCACCCTGTTGAGCACTCTAACGTATACTTGATGCTCTACAACGAATGTTCCATCGTTTATTGCAAGCGTCAGAGTGTAAACGGTACCATCAGCGCTACCGTCCACATATGCATGGCTGGCCTCTACAAGACCTAGTCCACCTTCGTCACTTCCATCACCCCAATTCCAAGTGAATTCTATTTCTTCGTGGGGGACATTGTCTACGGTACTTCTTGCGGAGAACATTACCCTTTGATTTGTCAATAAGACAATTTCATCGGTTATGGTGACTCCATCCACTCTAATTTCTGGAATAGGCTCAGTAGTGTCTGCAACATTTACTGTCCAATATTGGGTTTCAGAGTAGAAGCCACCAACGTCTTCAACGGTGAGTGCTACTGTATAGTTTCCAGGCTCCTCATAGATGTGGACGGGGTTCTTTAGACCCGATGTGGAATTGTCGCCCAGGTTCCAATTGTAGGCAACAGGTGTTTCGTTGTAACTGTATGAACCATTCAGCAGTCCGAATCCCCATACGTCATATCCTCCGCCGAATAGGCTGACAGGTAACCAAGTTTGAGTAATGGAGGTCGAAGTCGACCCACTTGCAACCGGTTTCATATTTCCTAGTGTTATCGGTAGAGTAAATGCTGTATCAGTCACTTCTCCACTAATATCTCGGATGTCAACTCCAAATGTCCAATCGCCAGTATAAGGTGGGGTGAACCAAATGCTTTCCTCTGTAGGAATACTGTTTCCTGCGGTCATTGAGAAAGTAATCGAATCTGTTAGGGTGTTGTTTACGAATGCTTCAAAGGTGACTTCGATAATTTCAAAGAAAGCATTCGATGTAACTTGTAACTCAATTTCCACACTATCGTCTACATTGTCTTCATCACGATCGAAGGTTGTGACTGAAATTATGTCCACTTCAGCAGGATCGGTAATAATACCGGCCTGAACGACGATATCAGTAGTAGGGTAGGAGCCGGTTGTTATTCCACAACTAGCAAAGTTGTAATCACAATCTGTGACTTGGGATTCATACCAAACAATCACCCAAACTTCGTCAGTAGTATTACCAAATCCATGTACTAGACCAGTTCCTGCACCAGTGGCCGAGTCAATTCTCAATCTATTCATCGTCCAAGTGCCAGTAGCGGAATCTTTTGCCATAACGGTTCCAGCTACACCGAACTGAGTTGGTTGAACCATTAGGTTGAGCGGCGCTCCTGTTCCGCCTGCGAATTTGTAAGCCCTCATTCCCCAGCCTTCAAGCTCTTGTGTGGGGCTTACCCAAGTCGATTGCCACTCATCGCGATAACCACTCATCTGAACTTTGCAAATATAGCCTGTTACACATCCTGCGGTCATTGCGATGTTCGAAAATCCAAATGCACCTTGGGCACTATCGAGGCTGACTGCGGCAGTGAAATTTGCGTAAATGTCCGACATGGTAGTTCCAATTGCAGTTGAACCGGGTTCAGGATTTCTTGCTAAATTCTCAACTCCAACTCCGCCTGTAGCGGTGTCAGCAACGAGTCTAGAAATTGCTGTTCCTCCTCCAAGTTTGTCGGCTAAATACATCACAAACATGAAACTTCCACCATAATCTGCTATTCTTTGATTCCACCAACGAACACTCATGTTGGCATTTTGCGACCATTCATTTGCGTGTCCTGAGATAGTGTTAGTTACACCAAAGCACAGGTAGGCTGCCATATCAGCAGCCCCTTCATCTAGCCAAATGTACTCGTATGGATCTCTTGCATTGTGAAGAAGATGTTGGAACTCATGAGCAATAATCGTGTTTCTCCAACTTAAATCACCGGAATCAACAAACATAATTTCTCGTTGACTGGCAACGTTAGGGTCGAAATAGCCCCCAATACCTCCTCCGCCATCGATTTGGAAAATTAATATCTCAATCTGGCAATTATTGTCAACATCAGGAGGATTCCCAAAGTATGTCGTGTCTGTTGGGTAGATAGTCGACTCCCATGTTGAAGTGATGTCGTTCAGGGTGGTAGAAGATATCACTACACCATCTTCTACAAAAATAGCGGAATTAGTTGAAATTTTTTCGACAGTTGCAGTTACCGTCCCACTGGAAGTAGAGAAAGTGTCCGTGTCATCTACCGCCCAAGCATTTTCGCAAGACCTAGCACTCGATCTAGTATTCTGATAAGCTGGGGAAAACGGTTCAATCAAGTTAGGATAATCATTCTCAATCCATTGTTTCTTCAGATAGCCAAATGCGGAGTAAACAGTGTTATCGGGGTCGTTGTAAATGTAGGCATGGCCATCATTAGCAGGGTCGAAATCACTCAAATCACCTGCTACAATCTGGTTTTCTTCATCCGTTGAGTCCTCGCTTGCACTAACCATTGGGAGCATTACAGAAGCTAGCATGAGCCAAACCAACAACAACGTAGTTGTTGACTTACCAGAACTATCCAAAGTGCTCACTTACACTCACCTCAGCAATAAGACAGGTTCAAGCCCCTCTTCAACCCGCTATAACATCGATGGAGCATCGTTCGGACGCCCGCGGCCCGAAGGGCCGGTTTTTCTGCCTCAGGGAGGAATACGAAATACGAACCTCAATTCTTGCAATATTGTGTGTTGTTTCATCAATATTTTTTCCCCTTTCGAGTGTAATTTCTGAGACTCCCGAAGTGTGGCAAGTGGTTGTCATTGAACCAGAACTAATCAGCCAGGTTCCCCATGATGATTCAGCCTTTACTCAAGGCCTAGAGATCCACGATGGAAAATTCTACGAAAGCACAGGCTTATACGGTGAATCTAGCATTAGAATAGTCAACATTAGTACGGGCCAAATTGAGACGCAATACAACCTTTCTGATGATTATTTTGCTGAGGGTTTAACCATTTGGAATAATTCGATTATCCAACTTACTTGGAAAGAAAATATTGCTTTTATTTACGACCTAGATTCATTGCAGCAAATCGGTAGTTTTTCTTACCAAGGAGAGGGTTGGGGTATATGCAATTCTGATGAAACTGGGTTGTGGCTTTCAGATGGCTCAGGCCATTTGAAAAATTCCAATAATTCAACAATTTCATTCAGCAATTCATTGCAGGTATTGTTAGGTGGTGGGCCAAGTGAGCGGTGGAATGAATTGGAGTGTATCGACAATAACGAATACATACTAGCAAACAAGTGGTTCGATGACTCGATTTATTTGATTCAAACCTCAAATGGTTACGTATGTCAGAGTGTAGACTTTAGTTCGATTCGAGAACAATTTGAATCAGAATCTTCTGGGGTTCTGAATGGAATTGCCCAAGATCCTGAAACCGGAAATTATTGGATTACTGGGAAAAATTGGTCAAATTATTATGAGGTCAAGATTGAATTTTCAAACCTCTCAGTTAATTGTCAAAAAAACTCCTCAATTACCCCTTCAGATGATTGTATAGATTGTCAGGAAGGAGAGCTATTTGGAGCATTTAATCTATCTTTAGTTCTGATTTCAATACCTCTTTTATGGCTCATTTACACGTCAATATCAAAGCGGCAAACTGAGAAGCCGCCGGTTACCAGGAAGGATGAGCGGGAGGGCGGCGAGCATGTCTGACGAGTCTGAATCAAAGAGAACTCGCTTTGAGTGGTGGTTGGAAGATCTCTCTACAGATCCAGCCACAAGAGTCGCAGGTGCTGTATTGATTATCTTTGGAAGCCTACTTGGAGTTATGACAGGTAGCCTGCACATTAGTGCTGATATCGGGGAGGTTCTAAGTGGGCAGCTCGACGATTCCGGACTCAAGGCCGATGTTAACGGAGCAGTATTTGCCGCTCTTATCGACAATTCATCCGGAGGAGAGGGTATGGAAGATGTGATCGTGATTCTCTATGATGACGAAAATCTTGAAATCGGCAGAGATATTACAGATTCTGGAGGTCGTTTTTCTATCCTAGATGTGGCCAGACAGTCGTCAATGATTGTTGTCGAACATCCTGATCATATTACTCAACGAATTCTATTAGTTCCAGGAGATCATACTCAAATTATTATTACTCTTTCAGAGGGTGAAGGAGTTCAGGAAACCGATATGCGAGGGGAAAGTTTTCTCGAAGAATCAGTTCTAATTACAACAATAATCGGTGCAGTAACTCTTCTTGCAGGAATCGCGGGGATTCTCGGTGGGGTAGAAGCTTACAATGGTAAGAGTCACTTTCGTACCCAATTATTGGCTTATCTTGGCCTTTGGAGTCAGGGATTGATGTTCATTGGCCCTCTATTCATTTTGATGGGTATGGGCCTTAGTTACCTGAGTCGAAAACAGTTTGGATTTGTGGAGGGTTAACTTGTACCTAATCACCATCGAAGGAGGTGATGGCTCCGGCAAAGGCCTAGCGACCAAGGTTGTCGGCGAAGTGCTGGAAAAGGAATTTTGTTTCACTTCGGTTGAGATTACGGGAGAACCTCGTCGTGACCACCCGTTGGGTAGACTGGCTATAGATTCAGTTAGACAAAATACCCATACTCCAGAAGAGGAAGCAGGATTCTTTGCAGCAGATAGAGTGGACCATTCTCACGGCTGGATACTTCCTCGACTAGAAGAAGGTAGGATTGTTGTAAGTGAGAGAAATGTCCATTCTTCACTAGTTTACCAAGGCATTGTTGGCTCATTAGGGGTTGAGAGAGTCGCCCAAATTAATTCTGCCGCACTAATCCCTGATCTTTGCATATGGGTGGATTGTGATCCTGAGGTGGCAATGAAGAGGATACAATCTGGAACACTAAGAATGATGTCTGATAAAGCGGAATACTTCGAGACTACAGAATTACAAAAAGCAATTCGAGCAGGTTACGCATCCTTACTTTCCGGCGATATTGAGATGCCTACTCCATTCGATATGGGAGCCATAATTGGGCCGGTGTCGAATGAATCTACCGAGAAGGAGTTTCGACGGAAATTGACACTACATGTGAGAAAGTTCCTCCACTCTCGTCCAACCCCAATTAACGTCTCTACTGAAGCCATAGAACGATTCATGCTCAAACGCCTAATCAAATCCACAAAAGGTCAAACGGTGTTAGATGGTTTAGGTGTCGAACCAGCTAGGAATCTAGATGATTGGCTAGATGGTAAAGCACCTTGGCGTGTTCTAAGAGATGCACAAAATGAACATTCTATGGCACTTGAAGAGATATCAGAAGATGAGAGGATTGATGTCCCGAAGTCTGTTTTAGCTCACTCAATATCTTCCATATGTGGAACTTTGGCATTACTCCCTTCAGCAGACGTCAATGAGTTACGTGAATCGCAAGGCCCAGTTAGGGCAGTTTCTGATTCTCATTGCCACAAGGTTTTGCGATTCTTGGCAGATAAGAGCAAATGGGTAAATCAACACAAGTCTTTGTTAGGTAGAGATGCTGCTCGAAATCAATTGAGAGATGAATCTCATTCTTTTGGAATTCTCGCCCTTGTTCTTTGGCCACTAAGGAAGGCTCTAGCAAAGTGGATAGCAAGCAACCCAGATACTCATCCTCGTTTTGCAATGGGACAAATCGTACGTTCTGGTGAGCACCCAAATGCAGTTCGAGATACGATCGAAAGATTAGCGATTTTAGGCAACGGGAAATCCGATTCGCCTCCACCTGCCGGAACAAGTGGTTTGGTAACTTGGTGGCAAGGAAATTAGCCCTCAAACCATGCGTAGAGTAGCATTTGCGGGAAGACTAACCTCTTCCGCGCTTTCGAATTCATTAGGTCTAGCAGAAAACATAGCGGAGAAAATCCAACCTCCAATAAATCCGGCAGGAACTCCTGTTAGTATCCTCATAGTATTAGTCGACTCATATGAAGTAAGTAACTGAGTGAACCCATCTATCGCCATAGGGGCGAGTCCTAATCCGATTATTACAAACATCAACATCATTCTACGATCATCGTAGTAAAATCTCTCTAATGATTCATCAGAGAACATTGACAGGAAGGTATCTCGCACGGTCCATCTGTTCAACCCCCTCTGCTGCCATAGTAAACAACAAGCCACGAATCCAAATAAAATTCCAACATCACGTACACAGACTGCTAACTGATTACCATTTATTTCCCAAGAGCGGTAATGCTTCTGATGACAGTTTAAGTCACCAATCGCGTAAACAGTTGCTGCAATTGGATTTAGGTCAGTCCATGCAAAAGATCCTCCATTTGCAGATTGGTTGTGCCCTGCATGTTCGTAATCGCTATTGTCATTGTTTCCCCAAGACCAAGTTCCGTCAATTGTGGCGTAATCAAATCGATTAGCGCGCCCTGAAAGGTCTGGAATGGAATCTGTTGGCAATGTAAGCGGAATTAAAAATAGCAGAATAAGATAGGTTCCTGCGATTGCCGCAAAGTTACGGCCGACCTTGGATTCTCTCTTCCTATCTTTACGCCCATTCTTGAATCGACCTTCCTTGGTGATGGTCATTATACCGTCGATGGGTTCTATCCCCATGAACCTATCCGCCCCATTATGGTGGAGGTACGTGTGCGCGATGCCTTTGCTATATCCGTCGTCATTGGAATGATGGTTACAGTCATGGGTTCAATGATGGCTTTCTTTGCCACAGGCATGGCTGAGGACGGGGTCATCCCTGCCTTGAGGACAGGATTTGTCCTTGGTTTAGGTGTCGGCGCTGTAGTCCTAATGTTTGCTCTGGCAAGAGTGCGTAATCACGCTGAAAAAGGCCAAGCCAGAGAAAAAGCTCGCGCTGCTGAAGTCGAAGCATTACGAGCCGAAATGGCCCATCTCTCGGATGAAACAGATGGTGCATGGGATGTAGGGGAACGAATACGTCGTGAGAGAGGTGTACTAACCTTCGATATGCATGGTTTAGATGCACCGATGGCCGCTGGTGCGACGGAGAAATTACTAGGAATCCGTGACAGTTTACAGAGGGTTAGAATTGTAACCGGCAGAGGAGAAATTCTGCATGAGAAATCCGCCGATCCAGGCATACGTCCTGCAGTATTGCAAAGATTACGAATTGGAGCAGAAGCGGTTGATTGGCAGGTTTTAGAAAAAGCCGGCTCCATCACTCTAAGGCCTATGGGAGTGCCTCCTACAAATGCTCAGAGAGCAAGCCGATTCGCAATTTTTGTGATTCCAATGTGCACGGTTATGGGATTCACATTTCGAGATCTTGCGGGTTCTACGATGGAAGATCAAGGTCTCGCATTCGGTGTTGTTTCAGGTATTCTGCTGACCGCTCTTTTATCCAGTTACAGAGATCGCTCAGGGTGACTACTGTGAGTAATCAGGGACTCCTTCACAACAGGCTTCGACAACTCTCCTACATCGCGGACATTCCATGTGTTGTCGCATAGGAATTGCTGCTCCACGAAAGCCACATTCGCACATAATTGCTGAGCAATGGTCGTGGTCCATGCAGATGCGAGGTATTCTCAGTCCAAATTGATTCCTCAAGATTTGAGGTCTTCTAATTCATCTTGTAGATGCTCTGCTAACCAATTGTGAAGCGCCTCGCTGCCCATTTCAACAAGTGTTGAATTTAGGAAAGCAGCGATTAGAGCATCCTTCGCTTGCTCTGTATCGAAGCCTCTGGATTCTAGGTAGAACATTTGGTCTTCATCTACAGGGCCATTAGCAGTCCCGTGTCCACATCCTACTACATCGTGTTCGCTAACTTCGAGTTCAGGAATTGAATCAGCTTCAGCCTTATCGGATAGAAGCAGATTGTGGAATAGTTGACCTGCATCAGCTCCTCTCGCACCCTTTGCGACTCGAAGCATTCCGGTACCAACGGTACGAGAATTACCCCCACAAGCAGAATGCCAGTCTAGACGACTGAAGGTTTCTGGAGCATCGTGGTGAATCTCGATGTGATGGTCGAGGTGCATTTCTTTAGCGGATAGAATTGAACCTAGCACGTTTAGGTGTCCACCGGTTTCACCCATTTTGTATCTCAAGTCCGCCTTTGTTCTCTCACTCCCTGAACTAACAGTTCCTGCCTTTACTTGGGCATCCCGACCGATTGCAATACTATCCACTCTGAGTAGAATCCCAGTATTTGTGTGACCAATTACAACATCATTGAGTATGCTACCGTCACCGATTCTACCCGTGCGAAGAAATCCTGTCCAAGGGGCGGCTCCACTAATTTGGGTGATTAATTCGAATTCGCAATTTCTTCCAATATCCAAAGTCAAATGTAGAGCACAATTAGAATCTCCTGTATCGATGTCTAAAACTACAGGTGAATTAGAAACGAAATTGTTCTCAACCCTCAAGGTATAGACCGAATCTTTTGCTGCGGCTCTAATGAAAGAGGCGGTAACCTCATCCGATTCAGGCAAAACTTCTGCTCCCACAACTCCTTCTTCGACAGAGATTCCGATTAGTGCAGAACTATCATCCAAATTTGTCAAGGTCAGTTTAGGTGAGGCTGCGATTGGAATTTCATATAAGTCGCCACTTGGATGGACTCTTTTCCAAGGTGTGTAACGCCAAAGATGGTCAGCCCTGTCAGGCTGGTCTAATGACTTATACAGGCTTGCAGCGTCCAAGTTATCACCCCGATCAACCGATGCTTCCTTCCATTTCAAGGGCCATCAATTTGTTGAGTTCAACCGCATACTCCATCGGTAATTCTCGGGTAAAAGGTTCGAAGAATCCATTGACAATCATTGCCAATGCTTCTTCCTCTGAGTGCCCTCTGCTCATCAGATAGAACACCTGTTCGTCACTTACCTTGGATACACTAGCTTCGTGTTCACAGCGAGCGCTTGGGTTTGCAACCTCCATAGTGGGGTAGGTGTCGGAGCGTGATCCATCGTCAAGGATTAGGGCGTCGCATACAACATTCAACTTGCAGTTCTCAGCTTTAGGAGATACTGATACCATACCTCGGTAGGAGCCTCTCCCACCGTCTTTTGAAATCGATTTTGAAAGGATCTTTGAGGTTGTGTTACTCGCAAGATGGTGAATTTTCGCACCAGCATCTTGGTGCTGGCCTTTACCGGAGTAAGCGACCGAAATCACCTCAGCGTGACTTCCTTCTCCTTTGAGGATAACAGCCGGATACTTCATGGTCAACTTACTGCCGATGTTTCCGTCGACCCATTCTATCTTGGCATTCTCATGGGCAATTCCACGCTTTGTTACTAGGTTGTAGACATTGGTACTCCAATTCTGTACGGTACTATATCGAATGTGTGCTCCAGGGAGGGCAATTAATTCGACGACAGCAGAATGCAGAGAATCTGTAGAGTAGGTTGGAGCAGTGCATCCTTCGACATAGTGGATACTGCTTCCCTCATCAGCAATGATCAGGGTTCTCTCGAACTGACCCATGTTCTTGGCATTGATTCGGAAGTATGCCTGTACTGGCATCTCAACATGAACTCCCTTTGGAACATAGATGAATGAACCACCAGACCAAACTGCTGTATTTAGTGCGCTGAATTTGTTATCTTGATATGGAACTACAGAACAAAACCATTTCTTGACAAGTTCAGGATATTCCCTGAGTCCAGAATCCATATCTAGGAAAATCACGCCTTGTTGCTCTAAGTCCTCTCGAATTGAGTGATAAACCGCTTCTGATTCATATTGAGCGGTTACGCCAGATAGCCACTTTTGTTCTGCTTCTGGGATTCCTAATTTGTCGAACGTATTTCGGATATCCTCAGGTACATCTTCCCAATCCTTTTCTGTGGCATCGGACGAACGAAGATAGTAACATACTTTATCGAAATCAATTTCTTCCAACATCGACATATTTCCCCAGGTAGGCATAGGTCTGTTATCGAAGTGGTGGAATGCTTTAACTCGTAATTCTGTCATCCACTCTGGCTCGTTTTTGAGAGCAGAGATGTCTCGGACGACTTGCTCTGAAAGTCCGAAATCAAAACGGATTGTAGCATTCTCTGGGTCATGCCAGCCGGCTTTGTATTCGCCTACTGCTTCACGTGCTTCTGTTGCTGCCATAATTTCCCCTCACGTTCTTAATTTCATAATTAGGCCGAATTTGCCGCTTCGGTTTCCAACCACTCATATCCTCTTTCTTCTAATTCAAGAGCTAGTTCTGGGCCACCAGACTTGACGATTCTTCCCTTGATTAAGACATGCACCTTGTCAGGCTGAACATGCTCTAGAATACGAGAGTAATGTGTGATGATTAAAGCGCCAGAGTCGGTTCCACGAACTGCCGCATTAATGCCCTTTGCAACAGTTCTAATTCCATCTATATCTAGTCCAGAATCTGTCTCATCTAAGATTGCCAACTTCGGTTGAAGTAGCATTAGTTGTAGGATCTCAAAGCGTTTTTTCTCGCCGCCACTGAATCCATCGTTGACATATCTACCTAGGAATGAACGATCAATATCAAGTTCAGTCATGGCGTCCTTCAGCGTTTTGCGAAATTCAGCGCCTTTTGCAGCATCTTCACCTCTGATTGCGGCTACCGACTTTCGGAGGAAGTTACCGACTTGCAAGCCTGGAACCGCCTGTGGATATTGGAACGAAAGGAAAACTCCCTCTCTGGCTCTCTCCCATGGCTCCATTTCCAGTAGGTTCTCGCCATCTAGCTCTACTGACCCATCTGTGATATCGAAGTCTGGATGGCCCATGATAATGTTCGCAGTGGTTGTCTTACCACTTCCATTCCGGCCCATTATGGCGTGGATTTCACCAGCGGGTATCTCGAGATTTATTCCGCGAAGAATTGGTGTGTCGTCGATTCCAGCATGTAAGTTACTGATTTCGAGGACCGGTTTGTCGGATGCCATAGTTTTGCCTCAATATTTGGCATGAACCGTCCCTTTTGAATGCGACCGTCATATACGGTCGTTGCATCAAAGCAAAATATGGTCAATCAGAAGTAGGAGTGACACACCCCGCGGGATGTGGAAGATGGAGACGAACTAGCCGAAGCATATCGACTACAAGTTGAGGCGATTATGGAAAAGGAAGCGGAAAAGAGGGTATTAGAAGCGAACGACCCAGCAGAATTGGACAGACTTCGCTCCCTTTCTCTTCTCGAATTGGTAGAATCTGAACACACTGATCTCATTCCTGCTTTGATGTCTAGACTAGGGCCTGTTAGGGCGGCACTCGATGGCCATGGTGGGGGGCTAATTTTAGCAAAATCAGATATTGAGAAGATGCATTCGGATAAATCTGCACTTTCGCTTGTGATTGATTTAGATGGGGCTTGTGTCTCTTGCGGGGCTGCACCGGGGACTCTGAAAGGCATCCAGGATGATTTACTGATGGATGATGAAGTGGTAGCAGTGCGTTTTTCTTCCAAGATGTTAGAATGGTTTGATGATTTACAGCGTGAGTTTGTCCTAAAGCACGGCGGAGTTTCATTTGTTGAGGTGTGAAATTGGACGCTGACAGACTCGACGCACTTCGTTCTGCTCACGAGGCAGATGGAGCGCGTCGTTCCAAACGCCACTCGGTTAGAGTAGAAGATTATCTAGAGGTTCTACATGAATTAGAACTGGTCGAAGGTAGGGCAAAGCCTGCACGAATTGCAGAATCATTAGCAGTCGCTCGACCCTCGGTAACCAAGATGTTGCAAAGACTAGACGAAGAAGGCCTGGTAGAGTACAAACGATATCATGGGGCATTACTCACGGAAGAAGGCAGAAAAGCCGCGGCAAATTTGCGAGAAAGACATAGCCTTCTAGTCAGATTTCTTATCGTTCTTGGAGTAGATGAAGAGACAGCACATATTGACACAGAGGGTATAGAGCACCATTTTCATGATAAGACCCTAGATGCTCTCAGAAAACTGGTCGAAAAGGCCGAGACAGACCCCGATTGGTGGGAATCTCGGAATCGATAAACCCTAGATCGATTCTAATTTAGAAATAGCAGATGGTGCGAAGCCGAGTACTGTTACTTCCTCGCCCTCGACCAACCTAGTATCTTGAGAGGCAGCACCTGCCAAATCATATGCTCCCGCCTTTCCTTTCCACGACTCACTGCTGACCAATTCAATGAGTCGTTCCTGTGATAATTGATTGAATTCAACAACCGCTGATTCTGTCCAAATATCTGCGCTCCATCCACCGTGTAAGGAATGTTCACCTTGGCCATTTGGAGGGTATACCAAGGCGGTTGAGGACCATACTCGATGCCGAGTTCCAGAAAGCCTAAGCAACATAGCCATTGCATGTTGCTCATCCTCAGGTTTTCCCATTGGCATTAATGGGTCATCTGGGTCGGCAACAATGGTATCTGAAACAATTACAATATCAGCTAGTTCTTTCCCAGCCATTTGGCTTACAACACCTTCTCTAGCGGCTGCTTCTGCCTTTGCTGCACAAGTAAACTCAACTTGTTCATTTACCGGAGCACCCCAACGTGGTTTTGGTTCTTCGAACAGTAATGCCGCTGCACTGAGTTGGATATTTGGAAGTCTTTCTTTCAACCAAGCCAAGCGCCTTTCAGAAGCAGATGCTAAATGCAATCTGCGCATAATTCGACCTCATAGATCTATTCGCAGTGCACAGATTGGACAGCGCGTCATCTTTAGATCGAATGCGACATCAAAACGACTACCGCATTCGGGACAAATCACTGGCTTGTTCAAGGGCGGCAGCCCCGGTAAGGGTGGCGCATCTCCCATAGGAGGTAATGGCTCAGCAACTATTCCGTCATTTGTCGGAGTTTGTGATAAATCGGGTACAGCCGGAGGGAGTGGGGCAACATCTTCTTGTGTCGCTCGTCGTTGTCGTCTATCTCGTCTTGGGGATGTATTGTCAACTTCTGCTCCAACAACTTCGACGATGGAAGAAGTATCTATTGTTTCAACGGGAATGTCATCCTCATCGATTACATCTACTACATCATCTTCTAGCATGACGACACCCTGAGCCGTTTTCCTTCTTCGGCCTCCCATCCAACGGATTGCACGAGTCGACATAACTCCCAGAACAATAGTGCAGAGTAACAGAACCGCAATTGCGACCCCTCCGACTAAAATATTGAAACTTCCTTCATCTAAACCAAGCTGGAATCTTAACTCTTCTAGAATGTCGGTTGTTCCTGAGTTTGGTTTACTGTCATCGATTACTGACCTTATCACCCAACCTTGGGTTGAAGTGTGAATAATTACTGCCTCACCACTGTCCGGTGAACGACTAACTGAATGTAGCCAGCCATCAGAAATTCGATTTGATATTGCCATCCAAGGATCCTCAGAATTAATCATCCCGTAGTGGACTTGAGGGCCTCCTGGACCTACCATATCGTGCATTACTTGGATACCTCGAGAGGTTTCTGTGAAGACGATTTGAGATAAGCCTCTAGCAGATATTTGCATAGATGAATTGTCTATGGTGCTGAAGGTGTCGTCAACGATTCGAGTAATTAGTTCACTATCTACTCCCGAGCCTTCTTTCCAAGCAACAGCTAACCTATCTTCATCATCTATTGTGTGAACCTTCATCTGTGGCAAAGATGCATGGTCTCCGACCGCCTTCTTGTATGTCCATGATGATTGCTTTATGTCTCCATGCGCATACCAAAGACCCAGTCGGTCATTTCCTGTAGTATCATTGCGCATTGACTGGTATAGGATATGGCCATCCTCCTCGCCGTACTCGATTTGTACGGGGTCTGTGTATCCAGCTACTACATCAATGTCCGAAATTGCATTCGGTGTTAGTCTCCAATCGTTAGAAGATGTGGGTGCATCTGCTTCCAAGATGAATATACTAGTTAGATCCTGATAAGTTCCGCCAGTCAGCAAGTCACGATGATATCCCGCAACCAATAATTTTGTTCCATCGACATCGATGTCAACTCCCCAATATTTTCCATCGGATAATAGAATAGGGTCCATCAAGTCTTGAATTGGTCGCATCTCACAGGCTGAGTCTATTGTTGAGTATGAAACCGTCTGCTTCAGATAGCCACTAGTATCTAGGAAGCGACGAGTCCAGACTATGTGTGCGATACCATCGGAGGTAGGTGCAGCGACAAAATCACCAGACCATTTTTCTTCCAACAAATTTGAGCAGGCAGTCATTCCTTTGTTGGAGTTGAGTCTGTAAAGTGCTAGCCCACCATCTTTCGAAGTTACGACAATTCCTTCACCATCTAAGTCGATTACATCGACGGGAGTTTCTCCTGTCTGGAAGTTCAATGCTCTCCCCCCTGAGACGGTACTCTTCTCGATTAGTACACTCCATTCTGCTTGATTATTTGACCAATCGATATCGGATAGTACAGGGCCACTAAGGCTAATTCGGAATTTGAATGCGCCACTTTCTTCGTTAGTTTGAGCGAAGGAAATACTCCAATCAGAACCACCCTCTATCCTAGGGATTGTAGTTGAGGAGGTCAACTCCCATCCTCGTTCAGTGTAAAGGTGGAGTTCAGCCTCAATTTCTTCAGCTGCCGATGAACCTAGGTTATTTACACGGGCGTTAATTTTGAATTGCTCTCCGGGCCTTGGAATTGTAGGAGTGGTGGTGAAGGCCCCGTTTGAAAATGCCAAATCCACGCCTTCTGGCCTTTGAATCACATCGAATTCAAGGCTCTGGTCATTATTTGTCTCATCGATTTCGAGTATTGCATCTCCTGGGTCCAATGCGATACTAATCTCTCGTTGACCAACAGTTAGAGGATTCCAGTATAGGGTGACATCAACAATATCGCCTGAGTCGATTGTGGGTATTGTTAACTCATATTTTCTTGTACCCTCCTCGAGTAGGTAAACAACTACATTGGTAGCCGATTGGTCTCCATCATTACGAATTTCAGCGCTTACATCGACGAAGGAGTTGACATAGGTCTCGGATAGTGGTATGCCCCATTCTGATACAGTTATTCCACTTCTGAACATCAGGTCAGGAGCAGGGGGTTGGTTATCAATTTCCAGAGTGACTCTGACTTCCTCAGACCGAACGCTTGTGCCACTAACAAATCGTAATGATATGCGATGTACTCCATCAGGATGTTGGGTGGAATCCCAAATAAAATTGAACATATCTGTTGTTCCGCCCGAGCCAGCGTAGGTTCGTTCGTCTACCCAATCTTCCTTTCCTATTCGCCACTGTAGGGTGCCACCGTTGACGGTTTCATATTCGCCTTCAAATTGGACATTGCCTTCGACTGAATTTTGTCCACTTGGGCTATCCAGTGTTAGTCCTACACGGCCAATATCGTGATTTTGTCTTTGTTTATTGCTCCATTGATCCCATTCATTGCGAGCCTGAACCGAGATTTTGATTTGTAAGGCGTTTATTTCATCCTCTTCGAAGTCAGGAATGGTGAAATCTGTAGTCCAATTTACTGTGCCTTGAGCTGTATGCCAATCGACAAGGATTTCTTCTTGAGTCGGAGATCCTTCCGGTTTGTGGGTGTAAGTAATTTTGACTTGTACTTCTTCTATAGTTCCATTTGTCTCCGCATCTTCATCGATGTGGCCTCTAACTGAGTATGTCTCACCTTCTACCAACCAAGAATCTTCGATCGGCCTTTCATAGACTAACCAATCGCCCTCTCCGGGAGGAGGTGGTTCTGTTGTATTCCCGCCTCCTGGATCGCCTCCGCCTTCTCCTAAAAGGGCGGATAGAATCAGATTCCCATCAATGATTCCGAACCCGTACTTTTCATTCCATGTGTCGGAAATATCTGGCTCGGATGCCTCGCCTTTAGGTTCGGAATTTTCTCTCAATAATTCCTTTACTTCAGCAGGATCAAGGTCGAGTCCTTCTTCTTCACTAATTTGTAAAATAACCGCTACTAAACCTGCAACCGCGGGACAAGCCATACTCGTCCCGCTCTGTTCCGTGTAACTATCTTCAGCAAGTGGTTTTGGTGTACCAGGCAATTGACTAGATGAAGCAGCATGCGCTGCAGACATAATATCGCTTCCAGGCGCTACAACGTCTGGTTTGAGTTCCTCTTCTCTGTCATCATCTCCATCATCTTCTCTTGGGCCAGAGTTAGAGTATGAAGCGATTGAGTCATCGCCTCTATCGATGGTGTCTTTATCATCAATGGATCCAACTGTAATTGCTTGGTCTGCGGCTCCAACAGAGGTGACTCTTCTTCTTCCATCATTACCAATCGCTGCGACCGGAACTATACCTGCCTCAGCCGCTTGGTTAACCGCACGGGCGTCTGCAGCAGTCCCGTTGTCACCTGGGTCATCTCCATTAGGATCGCCAAGACTTCCGAAAGACATAGACATGACTTGGATTCCCTCGCTAGAATCATTGTTTCCCCAGTCGGTGTCTACATTGGCAGCAACCCAATTTATTCCCTTTAGAGTAGCAGCTGAATTTGTGCCTCCTGTATCTGTCATAACTTTGACATCGACAAGATATGCCCCCGGGGCATAACCCTGATTGATTCGTCTTGAGTCACCCGTTCCGAGTGCAATTCCCGCTACATGTGTTCCGTGTCCATCTCCATCATCTGGGTCGTGTGTGCCTTCGTTATTGCAGTCATTTTGATTCAATGAAGTGGCATCACAACCAGCAATCCACTTTGGGTCTGCTAGGTCGTCAGGGTCATTCTCATTGTCATCGTTATCGTCCGAGAAATCGTCTAAGGAGAAGTGTTCGTTATCGACCCCTGTATCTAGAATAGCAATAACAATCCCTGAACCATCATAACCGAAATCTCTCATAGTTTCGTCATATCGTTCAGAATCCCTAACTTTCGAACCTCGAGTAGCTGTGTCTAGAAATGGGACAATTACATTCTGTTCCTCAACCATAACAACTCCATCTAGTTGCCAAATCTCAATTAGAGCACTAACCGGTACGTGGTCGAGAACTATGCTATCTAGAATATCCATTTCGAAGAACCAGGATCCCTCTTGCTCCCAACCATGAGATTCGAGAACTTCTCTTAGAGCAGCTGTGTCACTAGGGCCAGGGTGCCAAGCATAATCGACAACAATTGCAACCGTAGGTCTACCATCTAGGCCGATTATTGCTGTCGATGAGACGGATTCACGTTGACCTGCAATGATTCTTTGCAATCGATCATCCATACCATCAGAATCTAAATCATACCAATACCTGAACCACCATCCCTCGTCCTCAACAGGGAATCCTGCATCGAATGGTGGACTTCGAACGGAACGGTCTATCGGGTCGCAAATGACCTCTCCACACATTAGTGCAGGTGGCCAATTTTCCGGCCTTTCCTTAGGGGTCAAATCTTCAGTTTGAGTAGTAGTGGATGCAGACACCCCCACTCCCATATCCATGACTAGAATCATGGCAACTAGTACCAGCGGAGTGAGGTTTAGGCGTCTTCCAGACATGGCTCTGCAAGCAGAGCCAGCAAAGTTCGGGGTATAAGCCGAACCCGTACAAGACCCATCAAGACGTCTTCATGGCCACTTGATGTGGTTTTTGGAAAGGGCGCATTTTAGAGTACAATTCTGTCCAGAAATCACAGCATGAACTTCCCCATTACAAACAGGACAAAGTACCTGTTCTGCAAGTTCCTCCAACCAAGCTCTTCGGGTTTCAAGTTCATCACCTTCTTCCCTTAATCTCTTGAGTATTCTAGCCGCCTCCTCCTTCAAGTCATCACCCGCTTCTGACCAAGGATCTGATTCGAGACTTCCCATCTTCGCAGTGGCCGCATCTCTTGCCGCCTTGGAGGCGGCAGAACCAGCAATGGAAATATCGCTAGAATCATCCAACTCGGAAGGAGCACCCCTTGCGATTGGCCTTGCTAAAATCCAAGCGAGCATGAAGCCTCCGAGATGGGCCATGTGGGCTACATTTGTTACCGTTTGACCCGCTTCGATTTGATACATATTCCAGACTTCAATACCTAGTCTGAAAGCTACAATTCCCCAAACCGGCCAGGCACGTATGAAAAAGAGTAGGGGAAATTCAATTCTATCGTTTGGCCAGCAGGCCATGTAAGCACCAAGAATACCGAAGGCGGCGCCGCTTGCACCAAGTGCGGGACTTATCGAATCAGGATGGGTTAACACCCATGCGATGTTGCCTCCGAATAACCCAAGGAAATACACCATAATCCAGCGTAATTTTCCCATTCTTTGCTCGAGGGGAACACCTGCTAGAGCGATCACCAATATATTTCCTAGAACATGTATCCAATTTGCATGAAGCCAAGCAGAAGTGATGAAGCGATGAATTTGGTCGGGATGATCTGCAATCTTGGGGATTATTGAAAGGAAGGTAATAGGTGTGAAATCGATGAAACCCAAGTCGATAATCATTTGATAGAAAGTTACCAATAACAACGACAAAACTGTGGCTAGGGCAATACTGGTGTCTTGTTTCCAAGCAACGATGTATGGAGTTATGGCAACTACTAGAAACAGCCCCAATGCGACCCAATCAGACCCCGTTAGGTCGGACCAAACAATCTCATAGTCAGCGGTAGCCAGTCCTCTCCCTCGAGCCTCGACAGAGCCCTCATGTGCATAGGGACTTCGATGGAACCACTCAAACGCAGGCTGCTAGTGGGAGATGTCGTGAGCGCGCGAACTTTGCTCTCAGCCCGCGGGTTGGTAGTCGACAGAGGCACCCGCAAGGTGCTTCGTGGCGTTGACTTTTCACTCTCCGGTGGTGAAGTCGTCGCTTTGCTAGGAGTAAACGGGTCAGGTAAGTCCACTTTGTTGGAATCTTTAGCAGGTTTGCACCCTATGTCCAAGGGGCAAGTCCTCAGAAATGACCAGGGCATCGAAACTACCGTCAGAGACTCAGAAGGTCAGCGAGGAGATATCACTGGGTTCGGACTATGTTTGCAAACCGAGGGAATGTCTGGTGACGAAACTGTATTCGAAAGGATTCGTGGTGCTTGCAGAGTCGCTGGACGGGCAGATAATCCGCAAGGATTGCACCAAATCCTCTCCGAATGGGGCCTCGGACATCGAGCAGAGGATAGAATTTGCAAACTCTCTGGTGGTCTGCGGAGAAGAGTTGCGGTTCTATCCGCGCTTGTTCCAGTCGCTCTAAATTCTGAGCCATCAGTCGTGCTTCTTGATGAACCTTCAGAGGGTCTTGATCAATCATCTAGAGGATTATTGTTAGGGTGGTTAAGGGCCCTAGCAGAGAGGGGTCATGGAATTCTAGTTGCGACTCACGACCCCGAAGTCATTACCGCTTGCGACAGAATTGTGACTATCAGCGAAAATTCAGAATTGACAAGCAAAGTCCAGCAATCAAAATTAGATATTGCAAATCTTCCAGAACCCTGCTCCGCTGAGTCACACATGGAATTAGTTGCTTGGGCTTGTAGGCTTGAAAGACGCAATCCAATCGATACCATCGGACGTGGAGTTCCGGCATTGGTCGCCTTATTACTGGCCTATACACTGTCTACCGATATCACTCGTAGTAGTGAAAATTACGATTTATTGGCCGCTCTAACTCTAACTCCTGTCTTCATCACAGCAATCGTAACTCCTGCCATAATCAAACGTCTCTCTGAGGAAAGGGCGGGTGATTGGTGGAGGGCTATGTCCGGTGCCGGCTCAAGAGGTTGGTTTTCCATAATGGGAGTCTCTTTGATTCTACCAATACCGATGGTTTACCTCTCTTGGTACGTTATCGCTGGTGATATCAGTTCAACTATGAATTCTGATGTTATGCTGTGGCTGTGGTTGTTCGCATTCGTGATTATCGATTTGAGTGTGGCCGCTTCGGCTTTGCATCTGATGGTATCTGATCTTACGAGGTCCGGCGCCGTAGCAGGAATTTTACTACAACTAGTGTTAATTTGGCCGTTCCTACAAATGACTAGTGCTCTAACTTCGATAATGAATAATGGAATGAGTTTTGAATTAGCGCTGGGTGAACCATTTGCAGACATCGCGATAGCGTGGCTGACAGTGGTTTTATTGTGGGCAATGGCTGTCATAATCCCTGAAGATTGAATGGTGAAAAAATGAATTTACGAGATTCAGGTTATGCTTTGACATATCTCGGGCTTGCAGGAATTGTATTTGTTTCAATTCTCGGATTAGAGTATGCTCCTGGTCTGAAACCATGTACAGGAGGAGGTTGTTGGGGTGCTCCGGAAGCATACAGAATTCTCTATCTTCACGTTCCATTCGCTTGGTGCTCATTCCTATCATTCAGTGTTCTATTTTATGGCTCATTGATGTGGTATCTCAAGCGCAGTGAGGATGCTTGGGTTTACTTTCAGAGTGGGGCCGACCTAGGTGTAATCTTTGGATTGGGGGTGATTACTTCGGGACCAATTTGGGCATCTGCAGAATGGGGTCGACCTTGGGATTGGGGCGATATGAGATTGAATTCCTTCGCCCTTCTTACTGCGGTTGCCCTATTCCTACTCTATTCTCGTCAATCACAACCCGATACACAGCAAACCCGAGACACTCTATCTGCGGTCGGGTTATTCGGGTTTGCCTTGGTTCCGATTACTGCGGGTGCAACCACCTGGTGGGAAACAACCCATCCTGAGGTCTTAGTTGTCGAGTCAACTGAAACAGTAGGGATGAGTCCAGATGTACGCTCATTCTTGTTGATCAGTTTTGGACTGATGTGTATTTTATTCACGGGTTTACTATTGCTTTCCAACAAGCGATATCGCCTTGCTGCTGAGGTTTCTGATAGAAAGAATGAGCTAGATCAGGAGGCGATATCTTGACTGGTATCGCTGAAGCCTACATAGCCTATGCAATCATGCTTGGATTAGTAATTTGGTTCAGTCGAGATTTATTCTCATCAATTTCTTCTCTAGAGGCAGAATTAGATTCTCTTTCTGATGAACAACCAAAGGCTGCTGAGGAAGAATAATCCTAATTTCTTCTAATTTCGGCCCCAAAGGGGGCCGAATTGGCCTTCGACCGGCTCACCAACCTTTCAAACGGGGTGGGCTTGCCGGTTGGCGGGGGAGCAGTATGGATGGCGCAGCGTTTTGCATCGCATGTGGATCACCCCCTCCCCTCACATCCGAGCGCCTTTGCGAGGATTGTTTGAGAGCTAGAACTGTATTTTCAGAAGTGCCTGAGCGCATCCAACAACACCGCTGTGCAAAGTGCGGAATGCACGAAGTAGAGAAGCGCTGGGTGACCATTGGAGACGAGGAATTGGGAGAGCTGAGACTTAGAGAAAACCTCGGTGTTACAGATGGATCAAGTAATGTCGCCGTAGATATGGCCTATCAGCCAATTGATGAGAGAACAGCTCGCCTCCATGTAAACGTCGAAGGACAATTGGAAGGCTACCAATTCTCGGACCAGCATGAGGTTCTATTGCAGACTAGTAATGCTGTTTGTCCTGCTTGCACCCGAAAAGCAGGGGCATATTTCGAGGCGACCATGCAACTTAGGAGTGCAGGGCGCAGATTATCTGAGGATGAGTTGAAGGACCTAAGAGCAACTCTAGATGAATTGCTCAATGAATTAGAATCAGACCCGATGTTTTTCATCACCAAAGAAGGTCCTGTGACTGGAGGTTGGGACTTACAACTTGGTTCCAAGGCTCTGGCAAGAACTTGGGCTAGAAGATTGGTTAGAAGATTTGGTGGAACAACAAAAGAAACATCGACACTAGTAGGTATGAGGGAAGGGGCGGAAGTCACTAGGCTAACGCTGTCCTATCGCAAACCAGCATATGGCCTTGGTGATGTTATTCGCCTGAAGAAAGAACACTGGCTTGTGTCTGCTTGGCAGAAGGATGGTCCAACCCTTCGGAGATTGGACCGAAATGAGAGAACTGGAGCGACTTGGAGAGATATGGAAAAGGCCAGTGTTGTGAGTAGGTTTACCGATCAAATTGTAGTTGATGTACTGAATCGGGATAGTTCTGGCGCAGAGGTAATGGATCCTACGGATTACCGTGTGGTAACTGTGGCTCTTCCCTACGATGATGATGGTTCTTTGACAAACTTACGCATCGCTTTCATAGACGACTTATGGATGGCACTGCCAGGACACACGGGAGAGGAGTGAAAATGTCTGAGCCAGATTTTGAATCACTTCTCGAAAAACACGACAAATCTGACATGGTTGGATTTACTAGAAAATTTGTCGATGACCTAGAGGCTGCAATGTCTGCAGATATAGAAATTGAAGCAGACATGGATTGGAGCGGAGTAGTCTGCCTAGGAATGGGCGGCTCTGGTGCAGGAGGGATGTTCCTTTCAGCCCTAGCGGATGATTCAGGGGGTCTTCCATTTGTGGTTTGGAATAACTACGGTTTACCGTCATGGTGGGGGCCCGATTGGCTAGTTTTGGCGACCTCATATTCAGGTAATACTGAAGAGACTCTAGATGGCGTTCGCCAAGCACTCGAAGATGGAGGTGTTGTAGTAGGAATCTGTTCAGGTGGAGAATTGGAAGATTTGCTTTCGCAAAGTGATGAGGCACTATGTATTTCAGTTCCTTCTGGGCAAATGCCACGCTCTGCATTCGGACATATATTCGGAAGTCAACTATCTATATGCTGGGCGTTAGGGATTATTCCACGGCCATCAGAGGAAGAAATAACCCAGATGTTAGATCGATTACGCTCTGGTTCGAAATCCGCAGATATAGTCGGCGGTGATGGTAGAGTGGCTGCAATGGCAAAGGGAATGTCTGAACGAGATATCGCGATTGTTTCAGCTAGTGAAATGGCATCGGTTGGTGTTCGATTTACAAATCAATTAAACGAGAACTCTGAGAGATTTTCCCGTCCCGTCCAATTACCAGAAATGAATCACAATGAGATAGTGGCTTGGAATAGAAACTCATCATCTCAAGCATTGCTATACCTCTCAAGCCCGCACACACATTCACGTGTGCGCGCGCGAATGAACTGGATGATGGAGAACCTTCAACCAGGCGATTCTTGGTTGCTAGATTGTGAAGGAGAAAGTCTCCTTGAGAGCCTTCTAATCGCTGCACACATAACTGATTGGGTGAGTGTCGCATTGGCTGTGATGAATGGTATTGACCCGTCCGAAATGACTGCGATTGATGGCCTCAAGACATATCTTTCAACGGTTTAGTAGAGAGCTCCCAAAACCAATCTTGGGTCGGGATAAATTTGCAGAGCCTCATCTCGGTCACTAGGCGCTACAACCCCCGGCATATCGTGGGTTTCCGGTTCTTGATATGATAATTGAAAATGTAGATGAGGCTCCCAACCACCATTTTCGTTATGAGCTCCCATCCAACATATTACTTCACCAGCATTCACCTTCTGACCGACTGATTTCCCTTCTATCGAAGCCGAATCAAGATGGCCGTAAAGAGCCCATATTGGAACGCCATCTAGAATATGTTTAGTGATTACAACGTGACCATAGTCGCCATCGGCTGCATTGTATCCAAAGTGAGAAATCTCACCGTCTGCGAATGCCATGCAGGCCGTTCCTACCGGTGCACCAATATCTATTCCAATATGCAGAAAGCGCTCTCCCGAAAAGAGTTCAGTTGAGTATAATCCGGGTCTCAATTCATCGTACTTCCCGACACTATATTTGGTCTTTGGAGGAGTCCAAGTCCCTCCGGACAAGTCAAGAATTGTGTAATCTTCGGGCATATCGACCACAGGATGGAACTCGTGGGAATCCCAATCAATCATGGTCTTGCGAGAAGGAGTAAGGTCATCACTTCTCCTCTGCTAACCTATCTGGTCTAGTGCCTACTTCAGTGGCTTCGGGTAGGCCACTTTGCAATGTTTCTGAGACCTTCAATTCATCTAGTCTACGTCCTTGGGGTAAGACACGGCTTTCGTAAGATCGCATAGCTTCATTGTATGACTTACCTGCCTTATCTAGGTGTGTACCAACTTTCAGCATGTGTTCGATTAGTGTGGTAGTGCGCTTGTACATCTCCCTTGACACATCGTAAATCTCTCTTGCACCCTCTGCTAGAGCATGTTGTTGCCAATATAGGGCGACGGTTCTCAATAATCCCAGCATGGTAACAGGGGTAGCAATCAATACAGATTTCGTCATAGCATAATCCAGCAATTCAGGATCTGTGGTGAATGCGGCGGCCGCCATCGCTTCACTAGGTATGAACATCACAACATGGTCAAAGTCGCCTTCTATCGACTCTTGATACGCCTTCGCGCCAAGATCCTTGATTCGACTCTTCATGGCTTTGGCATGTTCTTTCAGATGTGCATCCTGTTCTGGCCCTGGATCCAACTCCACCGCTTGTAGGAAATGAGAGCCAGTCGCCTTTGAATCGATTGGGATTACTCCCTCCTGAGGTAGTCGGACAATGTAATCTGGACGACCACCACCCTCCACAGTTTCTTGTTCGAAGAAATCAACTTGTTCTGACATACCCGCCATTTCAAATAGCCTTCTAAGTTTCATTTCTCCCCAATTACCCCTTGCTTGTCCAGAGGTGGTTAATGCGGTCGAAAGAGCAGTGGTTCTATCTCCAAGAGAGTCTGCCTTCTGCCCTAACTCTTTCAATTGACGCTTGATTGCTTCATAAGCGCCAACTCTCTCCTTTTCCATTTCCGAATTTGCTTGAGATAATTTTGTCATCTCCTCACGCAGAGGTTTGATTAAATTCTCAACCTCCATTTTCCTTGCGTCAAGGGACTTTTCAGCTTCTTTTTGATCCGAGTTAAATTTCTGTTCTGCAAGTTGTAAAAATGCCTCAGTGTTGCGTTGATTTACTTCGGTTGCTATATTTTCGAACCTCGATTCAAGCAATTCATTTACTCTCTTTCTTTCTTCATTCAGAAGTTCGCGGGTCTTTTCGTCTCCACTTTCGTTTGCCTCATTCAAAGCATTTGCACGACTTAGTTCCGATTTTGCTTGACTCAATTCTTGATTTGTTTTCTGTTTGGCTAGTAACCAGCCGATGGCGCCACCTGCAAGTAGGCCGCCGACGATATACACGATTTCATTGAACATGCCAAGAAATAGAAATCGAGGGTATTTAACCTATTCAGAACCAAATTTGTAGATTTGTAACTAGAACTCCAAACAGTACTCTTTAGGAAGGGTGTAATGATGAGTCGAAACAATGGATGCCTATGGAAGGGTCCGATGCGCCATTCTCGGCGCTACTGGGCTTGTCGCTCAGCGTTTCTTCCAGCGCCTTCAGTTTCACCCCTGGCTCGAGCCGGTAGCAGTAGTCGGCTCACCGGAAACCGCCGGAACTCCCTATGACGAATGCCGTTGGAGTTTAGATGAAGAACGGCCACCTCCCTCTGATTTGATAATTGCAGGATTAGACAATCTTCCTTCATTGATCGAGGAGTTTCAAAGTTTAGGTGTTAGGATTATTTTCTCAGCACTTCCCGATGAACCAGCCGAAAGGGTGGAGAGAAATTTAGCGGCGGCAGGTTTCCTAGTAATCTCTCATGCCCAAATACACCGATCACAATCCGATGTTCCACTTATCGTTCCCGAAGTCAATATCCACCATCTAAGTCTTCTACAGAAACAATTAGGAAGTTCTGATGGGCGTCTAATTTCATGTTCCAATTGTATGGTTTTACCTATTGCGATTACCCTTTCACCATTGATACAAATTGCTGGCATTAAATCGGTTAGAATAGCCACTCAGCAAGCCCTTTCGGGAGGAGGAAGAATGCTTCTAGCCGAAGGGCGAGCAGGCCATCATATCTCCTCTGATATACCTGGAGAGGCGGAATCAATAGTAACCGAATTAACAAAGATAATGTCTAGCGAATTCGATATTGAAGCCTCTTGTGAAAGGGTGATGCGTGACCACGGTCATTACGCACGAATTGAAGTCGAATTTGAGAATCAGGTTAGCGCCCATCAAGTTATTCGTGCTTGGCGAGAATCATATTCTAGAAGTCAAGAGCTTAACCTTCCTTCAGCCGCAAAGAGACCAATCATATTCGTTGATGGAGAACTTGATGACGACCATCGCTGGGTCGGCTTTGAGGAAATAGAACACCCTGCTCATGACCTCAAAGCGGCAATGGCAGTAGCTGTAGGTGAGGTGGAAATAGAAGGCTCAAGCCTTAGATTTTCTTTGATGGCCGACAATACGATACGCGGTGCTGCTGGATATTCTGTGTTGCTTGTAGAACAATTACTCGCCGACGGGCTTCTGCATGATAACAACACTATACTTGCACAAGAGGTTTGACCGTACATCCCAATAGAGTGACTACCTTCCCAAGCCGTGCGTCAGCGCCAACTTGCAATGCTGCTTTCCTCTCTACCTCCACATCCATGTGGGAATGTAGAATTGGAACAATATTCTACCTCGGGCGATATTGCTGCCTCTTGGCTAGCACAAATTATTGCATTCGGAGACCTCTCAGAGGATTCATCCATTGTTGATTTAGGTGCGGGAAACGGAGTTTTAGGCGTGGGGGCAGCACTGATGGGTGTGTCTCAGGTAGTTTTGGTAGAGGCGGACGAAGAAGCCTGCTCAGTGGCATTTCAGTCGATTGAGCAAGCAGGTGTTTCGGATTCAGTGGAAATAATCTGTAAAACAGTCGATGATTCTCTTGATGTGAGTGGTGCAGACTTGATTATTTCCAATCCTCCTTGGGGCACTCAAAAAGCAAAATCAGATCGGCCTTTTCTAGAAGCAATAATTCGTTCAAATGCTATTTCACATCTGATGCATAGCGCTGAAGCAACCCATATTGAAGCGATATTCGAATCGGTCGGATGGATTGCCGAGAAATACTGGGAAACAGATTTCGCATTACCCGCTGCCTATTCTCATCACTCCAGTCGTCAAGGGAAGACTAGAGCTGGATTCTGGCGTCTATTGCCGCCGGGGCACTCCTAATTTCTCGATTTTGCCGTGCTACGCACGGCCGGACCGTTCATAGGGGGCAGGCCGGTGGCCGCCCTCGATGAGTGCTAGTACTGGTGACTTTGTCACGCCGGGTAACCAGGTCGAAGTGCCGGCTGGTGCTAGCCTAGGTTCGGGCCTCTCTGAGACTGAATCTGGTGCAATAGCCCTAGTCAGTGGCAGAATTATTTCCGATGGCGATACAATCTCAGTGGACGCTAACCGTCCAGAGACAAATTCTCCACAGATAGGCGATGACGTAATTGCAGAAGTTACCAAACTTATGCCAAAGGTTGCAATGATTCGTATTCTTCACATCGAAAAGGATGGCGGGCATCGGGATCTTTCTGCCGAGAATTTGTTTGCCGACATTTTCGTCACTGAAATCGTGGATAGATTTCTCCCTTCACCTGGCGACGCTATGAGATCACGGGATTTGATACGTGCCCGAATCACCCAACTCGAACCAAATCTCAAGGCCAGTACACGAGGCTCTCCAGAGTTGGGTGTGCTATGGGCAATTTGTCCTGCATGCGGAAATGAATTGGTAACTTCTGATGACAAGCAAGACTTCAATGTCGATTGTAATCGATGTGATTATTCAGGTTATCGAGCCCTATCGAATGGATTTGGCCATGGCCATACTCTCGGTGAAGATATACAGGACTTGAACAGGGCAGGAGAAAGATGGTCCGCTGAAGCTGAAGGTAATCTCGGTCACGAAGGGGCTAGACCCTATCTTTCGCCAATGGCCGACCATCGTCGAGGTCCAAGCCATCAAGCACCTCAAGCCGCAATGCGAATGCGCTCTGCCATCACAGGAAAAGGCGGTGGTGGGGCTGGAAGACAGAGAGTACAGCACGAGTGTAAGTGTACACTTTGTGGAACTGATACAACCGTTCCATTCGAGCCGACTGCTGGAAAACCAATCCGTTGTAAAGACTGCATGGATAAGGTCAAAGAAGGCAAGGCCACAAAGGAAGAACTCGCTGCTGAGCGTGAAGTATTGACCAAAGCACGTTCGGAAGCTGCCGAACTAGCAGGCATCAAACTCTTCATCGCCCGCTTATCCTTTGATGCTAGCGAGGATGAATTGAGGAATCTCTTCTCAGCACATGGAGAGATTACAGAGTGTAGTATCGCTAAAGATCGAGATACTGGTAAATCACGCGGATTTGCTTTCGTCAAGTTTGCTAGCCGGAAAGCCGGTGAAAAGGCGATTAAGGAATTGGATGGAAGTGAAATACACGGCAGAAAAATCAGTGTACAGGAATCCAATGATGGCGGAGATCGCGGAGGCAGAGGGTCTCGTGGCCGAGGCCGCCGCAACCGTCGCTGATGCAAATTAATCGCTTTACTTACTCTCTCTTAGCGAAGTCGTGAAGACGGAATAGTAGTCCGACAGGTTGAGGGATTGAATGGAAGGCTGGTTAGTCCTTGATGGATATGAGGATGAACCAGCTGCATTTGGTGTGCCAAACTATCTTGGTTTTCATATCCGATATATCTGTGGCGTTCTAGAATCTAAGTCAATACCATACACCTACATGACTATTGACGAGTGGAGACTTTTCCACAAACAGAAACTTGCTAATTCTTCTGAAAGACAGGAACTCCAACGAGAACTTTCGGAACTGGATGGCGCTGTTGTACTCGCCGGGGCTGTAGTGCCAGGCAAGTATGTTCGAGGGACTCCGATATCTCGAAGAGAATTAGATGATTTTCTTGCGGTGTTTCCTAGTGAACAACCTGTGCTTGCAGGTGGCTGGGCTATCCGTCATTGGCGCTACGATGGATGGATGCCACTGCGGACAAATTTATTCTGCGCAGTGCAAGATACAGACGCTACATTGGATTACTATCTGTCGACCGGCGACTGGTCTCACAAACGCAGAACTGCCGAACAGTGGGACGATTGGGCGAAGAAAGGTGCGTCTGGAAAATGTGTCACAAATCATCCAGACCTTTTCACTGAAGATGGTCGTTCTGGGCCATTGACCTACGAAGTAGAATTGTATCAAGGCTGCGTTCGTTACAAACGAGGTTGCAAGTTTTGTATTGAACCAAAGAAAGGAGTTCCGATTTGGAGGGATGAGGAGGATGTCATCACCGAAATTACAACCGCTCTGGATAATGGCGTTCGTCATGTTCGTATAGGTGGCGCTACAGACATTTACACCTACAAGGCAGAAGGTGTGGTAGAACTAGAATACCCCATTCCTAATCCAGAACCAATTGCTAAAGTTCTGCATGGTTTACGGCAAGATGAGAGGTTAGAAATACTCCATGTTGACAATGCAAACCCCTCTATTGTTGCTGAAAATTTGGAACCTTCAACAGAGATTACTAAATCACTAATTTCGACCCTCTCCGATGGTGCAGTACTTTCCTTTGGACTTGAATCAGCGGACCCAAAAGTGCACGAAACAAATTGGCTGAATTGCGATTCAGAACAACTCAAAATTGCTATACGACATATCAATGAATTTGGTCGAGAGAGGGGAGAAAGAGGTTTGCCAAAACTGCTTCCTGGTCTAAATTTCATCGCGGGATTGAACGGTGAATCAACTGAATCATACAGAATGAATCGCGACCTGTTGGATTCACTTCGGTCGGAAGGATTGTGGCTGCGGCGGATAAATATCAGACAGGTAGAAGGGCAAGGATTCCAAGAAATTCCCGAGGATATATTTCAGGCATTCAAACGCAGCGTAAGAGAGGAGATAGACAAACCACTACTAGAGGAGATGTTTCCAATCGGCAGCGAACTCAAAGGAATTTGGTGGGAGGCACATGATGATCGAATTAGAAGGCCTGAACAGGTGTTGGATAAGACGCACAGAGATGCCTCAATTTATGGCCGAGCAGGGATAACATTTGGAAGGCAAATTGGTGCTTATCCCATATTGGTGGGAACACCATACCAAATCCCACTTGAAACCGAATCAGACATCATAGTGACAGGCCATGGGATGCGAAGTATCAGCGGAGTTGAAACAAACCTATCCATCAACTCCGCAAGCCAATCTCAACTTGAGGCAATACCTGGAATAGGGAGTAAGGCCGCTTGGCGCATTGTATCCAATCGAGCCAAGGCATCTAGGAAATCTTCAGAGAATCCATACTCTGACGTAAAAACGGCTCTTCAGGATGCAGGCGTTCAGTCCTACGGACTGGCTCTGAAGGTGCTAAAGGCTTGATGCAACCCGTTCAGGCATAGGGAATAGTGATAATCTCAGCAATCGCGCCAAGAAGCATGTTGAACGAGGAAACGAAGAGAATCGTTGCTCTGGGAATCTGTATTTTATTCCTTGGAGTTCCGATGTTAGGGTACTTATCTGGCGATGAAGAATCACAACCTACCCTCGCCGATCAGAGCAAGATGTCCTTCACCCACTCTAGTAGTCCAACCTTGAATATCCAGGGTAGCGAAGCTGGAACGGTATTTTCTAATTCCGTTTTGGATATCGGTGCAAACGGCCCATTTGTTGTCCTCGCAAACGGCACTACCGTTGAATGGTCTCAGGGAAATCCAGTCTATTCTGAAAATTCTCTAATCTCTACATCAGGAAGATGTTCTATTCTGTCGAATTACTCTATGTTTTGCTCTGGATCAAACAATTATGGTCAACTCGGAATCGGAAACACAGTGGACACTTCTGGATATGTAACACTTAACCAAGAACCAATTGTGGTGGATGAAGGTAAAGACCACACCTGTGCAATTCTACTAGACGCCAGTCTGTGGTGCTGGGGTAGGAACCACCTTGGTCAAATTGGAGATGATTCAACAGACATTCGTGTTTCACCAGTAAATATCGATTTAGGTACTGGCGTATATGCTGTAGCGGTTTCAGCCGGCGAACATCATACCTGTGCCATAACTCACCTTGGAGATGTAATGTGTTGGGGCTACAATGTTAGAGGGCAACTTGGAGACGGTACAACCAATAACTCACTAGTCCCAATATCGGTTAATCATTCCACAGGTCTTAGAGCGGTTTCATTAGTGACCTCGGGTTTATCCTCTTGTGTGATTTTTGAAAATGGTTCAGTTGGTTGCTGGGGTAACAAGTACACGGTTTTCTCTGACAACGGTGCAGTTACAGGAAATGTTCATCTCGTCGATTTGGGGCCAAATGCAGAAGCCATAATGCTGGATGGTATTGGCTCTCACACTTGTGCGGTAATCGGTAATGGCTCTATGCAATGTTGGGGTGTGAACACTCATGGGCAATTAGGCGATGGAACCTGCTCTTCCACCATTAATTCTGATTGCATTGCAGAAAATATGTTCCCAGGTGAGGGAGATCCTACTGTAAATGTGAACATAACTTCAGGATTAACGGTGATAGCAGCAGCAACTGGTTCAGACTCTACTTGTGCTCTACTATCTGATGACTCTTTGCGCTGTTGGGGGGCTCAGTCTGGTGAATTCGATAACACGACAAATTCACTTCTCAATCCTTACCAATTGACATTCGCCGATGGCGCCCATGTTGCATACACAGAGCAGGACTTTGATGGTGATGGGATTCGTAATCTGTTCGACACCCACCAGACTGGTGACAGCGATGGAGATGGAACATTGGATACGGATGATGATTATCCCACTAACCCAGCAAGATGGACAGATTGCGCTGATGGCCAGTATGGACGATTGACTTGTATCGATTCTTCACCAGGTTATTTCGCATCGGGCAGTGGTTTGGTTCAGACCGAATGCCAACCGGGAACATTCCAACCATATTTCGGTCAAGCATCCTGTCTCGAAGCATCCGCTGGCCATTTTGTCGATTCATCTGCTTCTTCGTCGCAGACACAATGTCCTTCGGGATATTCCAATGCCAATGTAGGCCAGTCGTCTTGCTCGCCGGCACCTGCTGGATTCTATGTTGACCCATCTGGAGGCGACGCAGGAAATAGTAACACGACGGCTTTGCAATTATCGGCAATGAGTGCAAATTATTCTGCTTCACTCACAGGCGGCTCAGATAACATAGATGTATATTCTCTAAACTTGAGCAGAACAACATGGTTCACAGCAAACCTGACATCGCCTGCTGGACAAAATTACGATTTAGACTTGCTAAATTCAACTTTCCAGATAATCGATTCATCAAATTCCAGTAGTTCGTCAAACCAGAGCTATGATGAGGTATCAACGTCCTCTGTGAATAATTCTAGTGGAATGTATTACATTAGAGTAAGTTATGTCTCCGGATTCAACAATACTGACGACTACAACCTTGTTATCGACCTTAGGTCAACTAGTGCATCAGGTCTCCAAGTTGGCTCGGTAACTTCATCAATTAATCCCGAGTTTGCAATAGAACCTACTCCTTGTTCTCCTGGAACGTGGCAAGACCAGACTGGCTCAACATCCTGCAATTTGGCTTCACCGGGTCACTATGTTTACGGTTCAGGGGCAACATCTCAAAATGCCTGTACCGCGGGATATTATCAACCAAATTCAGGACAAACAGGTTGCATCATAGCCTCCTCGGGCTACTTCGTAGCATATCCAGCATCAACATCGCAGACAGCAGCAGGTCCTGGGCACTACGTCAACGGGACAGGAGCAACCGCGCAGACTCCATGCACAGTTGGCACGTACCAACCCTCCTCTGCCCAGTCCACTTGCTTTGCTGCAAATCCAGGATATTACGTTCCTGCAACTGGTCAAGCTAACCAAACAATCTGTAACGGAGGAACCTACCAGCCCAACTCAGGTCAAAGGGAATGTTTGGACGCAGATCCAGGTCACTATGTCCCGAATCAAGGAGCAACAAATCAAACCCAATGTTCGATCGGTACCTATCAGCCATCTTCCGGCCAATGGTCATGCCTGAATGCAGAACCCGGTCATTATGTCGATGATGTTGGTGCAATTTCTCAAACGCCTTGTTCTGTTGGTGAATATCAACCATCTAG
>WTHI01000046.1:0-3611 GCA_011523185.1 Methanobacteriota archaeon | reverse complement strand
ATGTTGGTGCAATTTCTCAAACGCCTTGTTCTGTTGGTGAATATCAACCATCTAGTGGCCAAACTAGTTGTCTCACAACTTCCGCTGGCTACTATACCAATTCAACAGGTTCAATCAACCAACAGCCATGCCTTCCAGGGAATTTCCAACCATTTACAGGACAAGCTGAATGTTTCCAAGCAGAACCCGGATACTATGTAGACACCCCTGCTTCTACCTCTCAAACTCCTTGTTCTGCGGGCACGTTCAACCCAAATTCCCAAGCCGATGATATGTCGGATTGTACTCCTGCAGATACAGGTCATTATGTCGCTCTGCAAGGGTCATTCGCTCAAGACGCATGCCTTCCCGGTAGCTATTCTTCTATGCAAGGACAAATTGCCTGCGACGCTGCCTCTCCTGGGTATTATGTGCCCAATTCCGCAGCCGATGAGCAATTGCCGTGCTCTGTGGGGACCTGGCAGAGTTCCCAAGGTTCGACAGGGTGTGATACAGCAGATCCCGGACATTACGTTGATTCACAAGCAGCCTCAATGCAAACAGCATGCTTTGCTGGAACTTACAATCCGAATTCTGGCTCAGTAACCTCCGCAGATTGCATTGCAGCTGATGCAGGAAGCTACGTAGCAGATTCTGGCTCTGCTGAACAGTTGCTTTGCTCAGCAGGAAGCTACCAACCAGCACCAGGACAGTCAAGTTGTATAGATGCCGACTTTGGCTATCACGTACCGAGCGAAGGAGCCACAGGTCAAATTGGATGTTCAATGGGTTCCTATCAGGGAGAGCGAGGAGGGACGCAATGCAACTTAGCAGAACAGGGTTACTACGTCGACTCTCACTTCGCATCCTCTCAGACAGCCTGTCTGGCGGGAACATACAATCCATCTACAGGTTCTACGTCTGCAAATGATTGCATAGATGCAAACCCTGGTTTCTTCGTTGAAAACGTAGGCTCAGCCTCACAGCAAGCCTGTAGTTTGGGTTACTATCAGCCAAACGGCGGATGGTCGACTTGTTTGATGGCTGACCCCGGTTATTATGTTGACACTCAAGCAGCCATCGCTCAAGTAGCGTGCGAGCCTGGAACATTCAACTCTAACTCTGGCTCAACCACAAAGTCTGCTTGTTTAGATGCTGAACCAGGAAACTACGTTCCGGACTCAGCTTCTGCTGCACAGATACCCTGTGAAGAGGGTAGTTATCAAAATCAAAGGCAACAGACCGAATGTAAACCTGCTAGTTTGGGCTACTTTGTCAATACAACTGGAGCAATATCTCAGACTCCAGCACCTCTAGATTACTACACAGACATGGAAGGAGCAACTGAGCCATTACCATGTCCAGATGGCCGAATTACTATGGTTGAAGGGTCAGATGATGTCGAGGACTGTCGTCAAGATTACGATGGAGACAGAACACCAGATTTCCTAGATGAAGATGATGATAATGATGGCATAATTGACTACATTGACCGATGCGATACCGGAATTTTGGATTGGACTAGCACAATATCCAACGATTGGGATCAAGATGGTTGTGAAGACGCTTCAGAGGATAGTGATGACGATAATGACGGCTATTCCGATACAGAAGATCAGCTTCCGTTGGATCCAACGGAGTGGTTGGACACCGATGGGGACGGAATTGGAAATAATGCAGATACCGATGATGATGGTGACGGCATTCCAGACGAAGAAGAAATCAAACTAGGATATGATCCGCTGGATGCTGATTACGATGACGATGGTTACAATGACAGCGTCGATGCTTTCCCCAAAGATCCGACAGAATGTTGTGATACTGATGGCGATGGAACCGGAGACAATTCCGATAGATTCCCCACATTGAGATATTACCAAAACTATGGCCAGGTGGCAGTTCACATAGTTATCGGATTAGTCATACTTGTAGTGATTGCACTTAGCGTTCGAATGGCAATTCGAGGTCGTCCGGAGAAAGCAGAAGTTGATGATAGCACCCACGAGATTCGAGAAATAGGCGGGGTTGAAGTGAGAGTATCGGCTGAGGACAGAATGTTCAATGAAAATCCTCAACCTCAAGTCCAATCTCAACCTGAACCTCAATCGGTTGAAACTCCATCTGCTACTATGTTTGACTTACAAGCAGCAGAACAGACGGTTACCGAATCAATGGATGAACCGGTTACTGAACAAGTTGGAATGGATTTGACTCATGAGGCAGAGGTGCAGGAAGAGGTACTTACCGAAACCCAAGATACCTCACAAGCTAGCGAAGATGTGGATGAATTTGACATTGACAGTCTTTTGGCTAATGCACCACCACCAGTTCCGAAAATCCAAGCCCCTCCAGATGCTCAAGTAAACGAACACGGACAGAAAGTTTGGCGCGATGACAATGGGGATGTTTGGGTACAGAACCCAGATGGAAGTTTACTCAAGCACAACGTTTTGACAGGTGCTTGGGATCCTTACGAACAATGACCTTGGATAATTTCGGTGAAGCATTAGATTAGTCGCATTGATAATGCGTCACCTGATGCGGTAATTCGAAGGTGAGTCAAATGACAGACAACGACAACGAATTTATCCAAACTATCGAAGCCAGCGCCCACTGTGACGGTCCTTGTGGAGTATACGATCCTGCAAGTGCAAGAATAGCCGCTGAGGCAGTTCAATCGATGACCAAGAAGATGGTCACACTTGCAGAGAATCACAGCTCGGACTGTGGAACTGCAAGCTACATCAACACAATGAGCCGCTATGCAACAATCAAGGAAGAAGAAGCCCAAAAGTGCAAGGACGAATTATTGGTACTTTGGACTGATTACTTCAAGCCTCAACACCTAGAATCAATCCCTGACCTACACGACACTTTCTGGCAGGCAGCAAAACTCTGCTCAGCATGTAAGGTAGAAGTCTCGGAGCAGCATGCTCAGGAACTAATGGATGCAGTTGAAGCAATCCACCACATGTTCTGGGGAACCAAGGGCCGTGAAGACCCATGGATTCGCGCTTCCTGAATGTCGTCGTAAACGGCGACTCAATGTGGCCTACACTCAAGCAGGGTAGCACTGCTAAGTTTGAGAGAATCGACTCAACCTCAGTAGCAGTGGGGCAAGTAGTATTGTTAGATCATCCGTTCAGGCCTAATCTAAGGATAATCAAACGAATCCAATCTATGGAAGATGGTCGATTATTCCTTGTTGGCGACAACCCAGACCCTACGGCTAGTGAGGATAGTCACAACTTTGGGGAAGTTGATGTATCCTCAGTCATCGCGGTTCTTGCCCAATAATTGTACAATTTACCTCAAGGGAATAACCAAACCCTTTGGTGGTCTAAGAACCCAAATTAACCAGATAATTGAGATTAAATTTATCGCGATTGCAAGATAGTGTACAGTTTCCATTGAACAAATCGGGTGCTCTTGTGATTATGGCTTAAATCGCAATTAAATTGGTTGTTCGATATATACTAAATATCCGTTGAATCCAAAATATCAGAATTGGATGACATTAGCGCCCCATGCTAAACCACCACCAAATGCAGCAGTAACCACTAGAGATCCTGGGCCGATCAGACCCTCATCCATTGCTTCACGCATGGCGATTGGTACACTTGCACCGGCAG
>WTHI01000041.1:0-18934 GCA_011523185.1 Methanobacteriota archaeon | reverse complement strand
GATGAGGGCGATATGAATCATCATCAAATGCATCAGCCAGACTATTTAGGATATCTCGTCTTACATCCAAACCGACAAGGTCGGAGAGTTCCAAAGGGCCCATAGGGTGTCTGTAACCTAGCCGCATAGCAGTGTCGATGTCACTAGCAGATGCTACCCCGTCAGCGAGCATCCTAATTGCTTCATTTCCGAGAACAACTCCCAATCTACTAGTTGCGAATCCTGGTACATCATTGACAAGAATAGTTTCTTTTCCCATTGCAAGACCGATTGACTGCGCAGCTGCAATAGTATCTTCCGAACAAGAATCGTGACGAACAATTTCGAGTAATTTCATTATTGGAACAGGATTGAAGAAATGCATTCCAATTACTCTTTCAGGACAATTAGTTGAATCTGCAATAGCAGAAATAGGTAATCCTGATGTATTGGTTGCAAGAAGAGCATGAGGAGGCGCAATCTCCTCTAATTGACCGAAGATTTGCTGTTTCAATTCCATGTTTTCGGGCACTGCTTCAATAACCAGATCAACGCCATCAACCGCCTCCTTCAAATCAGTAGATTGACTAATGTTAGCCAACCATTTGGCTTTCTGTTCCTCGGTAGTTTTACCACGAGCGATTCCTTTCTCCCAGAAAGTAACAATAGTATTCATTCCCTTTTCTAAACCTTCAGGAAATGCGTCATAGAGTCTAGTTTGCCAACCTGTTTGGGCGCAAACCTGAGCAATTCCTGCGCCCATCGTACCGGCGCCGATTACGGCGACGGTACGAACATCCATCGAATCACTCCCTGCCGTAGGATGCAAGTGCTGCTTGGAATAGCCGCTGTCGTGGAACATCATGCTCCAAGAAGCAGGTGAATGGTGCTACGTCCTTTAGCAATTCAATCGCTGAGACGTAAGCGCCGTAAATGAATGGGTCAGCAACTTCTGTCGCTGGAATATCAATGCCTAACTTTGCTAAGCCTTTGCGAGTATCTTCATCCCAAATTGCATAGGTGTGATGGGTGAAGTGTAGATATGCTGAGAGTCTACGAATATCTGATCTAGCACCTTCAGTGAAGGAGTCGATAAGTAGAGTGTCTGGGTAGCGAATGGCGTACATTGCTAGTTTGACTTCTCGAGTAGTTTCTTCTCTCCACTCTCGCTTACCTATGCCCATCCAGTCATCTACCATATCGAGCATATCGTTGGTATATGGTCTGTGAATTCGATAGAGTAATTCTTCGTATCCCTCAGGGTTTTGTTTCGTTGAGTGGTGGTGCTCATAGAATAGTTCAGTAAGCCTGTCAAAGAATGGCTTACAGCGTTCCTTGTCAAAGGCGAGTAGTGCTAGATGTTGCATCTTCAGTCGCCCTTCCACTCGCGGTATTGAATCCATTCTTGTTGCATGTATTCATTCATCAGACGGTCTTCGTCTTCATCGGTCGGTAGTACATCTACAAGGTAAGCATCCCAATCAGCATCGCTGCCTTCGAATTCTTCTCCTTCGAGAGTGTATTTCTGTCCTGCATATTTACCAATTCCACGGTTGAATTTATCTGATGGAATTGTCAATTCAGGCTCGCCATCTTTTCGAGCCTTTGAGATACGTCGCATCTCATCTCTCAATTCTTGGAAGTATAGTTCTCGACTTGCCTCGTTAAGATGAGCTCGATCGGCATCATCATCTGATTCTCTCTCATCGTAGCGGCCCTTGATTCCGTATACGTAGGCCCACTGAGCGCTGCTAGAATCATCAGTTCCAAACAGGTCTAAACCTGTACTAACCCACTTGTTGATGTATTTCTGCAATAGTGCACATGGAATAACTCCCTGCTTGACGATTCTTCGGAGTCCATTGGCTCCCGTTCCAAGATGGAATGATTCCTCCTTCAGCATAGGGCCCATCGATGCGGCCAATGGTTGGAAGGAAGAGGTACTGAGCATCTTAAGTTGATACTTTCCGTCACGGTCGATAAAGTGAGTAAAGCAGAAGAAATCAAGCCAATGGTCGATGGGTGCATTGAATGAGCCGAGGATTCTTGTTCCTTCCTGAGCGTTTCTCTCAAGCAGCTTTGCAGCCTCTCTGACACCATGTTCTCCAAAGTAAGTACAGAGGAGATATGCCATTTGCCAACCATGCCTTTGCTCTTCACACATGATTCGCAGAGCACTCTTTTTGTCGTACTCTGTTGGGGCTGTAGCCAGTAGGTGGTTTTGCTGCTCAACGCTAGCAAACTCAGTATCCCCCTGAACACTCACCATAGAGATGATAGCATCTCTGATGTTTTGTTGAGGAATTTGCATTCTTCTTTGCCACTTTGGCATTCCTTCAAAATCTCCGAATTCGATGCTATTTCCTGCGGTGTCCCAATCGAATTTGATATCGAATCTATAGTCGCCTAACCACGATGGGTCGAAGCCGATTCGAGTTTGCCATTCTTGGAAATCGCTAATCCAGGCTTCAAAATTCGGAGAGTAGTCCTGAACAATCTCTGTCTCGCTCATGTCTAAGGCCAAAGGCAACCCGTATATCAATGACTGCTTCTAAGACGTAGTCTTAGTTTGTCGAAAGAGAAGTTCACTTTCCTTCGAAGCGAGGAGTTCGGCGGTCAACGTAAGCCGCGATTCCTTCCTTCGCATCATCACTGTTGAAGAGGGCTGCTTGCAACTCCCTCTCAAGTGCGAGGTGGTATTCGAAAGGCATCTCTGGTCCAGATTGAACCGAGCGCTTGATGTTTCCAACAGCCAATGTAGCCTTGTAAGGTAGAGTAAACTGTCCGGCGTAGTCCAAGACATCTTGGCGGAATTCGTCAAGGGAACCATCCCATACATCGTTGATGAGATCCATTTCTTTTGCCTTCTCAAAGGCCATTAACTCTCCACTGACCATATATTCAAGGGCTCTTGATTTACCTATGATTCGTGATAGTCGGGCTGTACCTCCAGTACCTGCTAGAACACCGAGATTGATTTCAGGAAGTCCACACTTTCCTGAGTCCTTTCTTGCGATTCTAATATCGCAAGCCATTGCAATCTCCAATCCTCCACCGACGGCGTGACCATTAATTGCACAAATTACCAACTTCGGAGTCTGTTCAAGCCGGCTTAATGTCTCATTTGCATGAAGACAGAAATTGTACTTGAATCCAGGAGTGACTGAATTTAGCATCTGAATTGAAGCTCCTGCAGAGAAGAACTTGTGTCCGTGACCTGTGATTAGAATCACGCTAACATCATCATTGAATCGGGCCTTGACAACCGCCGTGTCAATATCTCTCATCATTTCATGAGTGTAGGTGTTAGGTCCTACCTCGTCGCCTTCTAGAGGAGCACCAGCAGAATTGGATGCAAGTTCGATGATTGCAATACCGTTGTCAGTTACTCCGTAATTCACTAGGCTGTTGGGCATTGGCTCTAGGTCTGGCCATGATGTCATAACCTGCCCGACCGTAGGTCGGAATATGAATCAAACGGCGGAATAAATATGCTATTTTCCGGCATTTTCACAATAGAAAACATGAGATTTTGCAGGCTTAAATTTGAGTGGAGGAATTTGACATTGCTTTCTCAGGTGGTTTCGAATCAAACTTGACAGTTGCTAGATTGACCAAAAGGTCACCAAAACAATAGAATGCTCCCACCAACAATGGCGGATTCCAAGTAGTCAAACCAGTCCAAGGGACTTGCGAAGCCCATGTCCAATTTCCAAGAAAAGTTCCCCAAATTTCCATCCCTAAAGCAGCCCATGCCATTGCTGCATAAAGTCTAGGTTGAGGCCCCCATTTCGTAAAACCAAAAACAAGGATGAGCAAAACAACACCAGAAGTATCTCCGCCAGTCAAAGCCCCATACATAACTAACGGGACAAATGGAAACAATAGTGGCATCGCCCACGATTCCCTAAGGACTCTTGCAAGATGGCGGCCTAAGTCGAAGAGGAAATAATGGCCAGCCGGAACAAATAATGGCATTATGCCGCGCTGATACTCATAGATGAGCCAAACCTCGGAAAAGAACAATTCCATGGGGGTAGCGATAATTACAACGGCAATTATTTCGATTCGTTCTTTTCGATCAGTATTAGCGAAAATCCAAGCTAGAACACCCCAACACCATATGTTAACTGGCCACTCCGCAAGATTCTCGGAAAGCAACCCACCAGCAGCAGTAGCCGAACACCATAACCCAATGATGATGGTGGCAATGTACAACAGTACGCGCTGGCGCATAAAGCGGTTAGAGCGTCCCCTCTTAGATGGTATCGTGACCTCTTGATTGTAAATTCGCACGTTAATCTCCTATGTATTGAAGACAACACCCACTATCGGAAACCATGGCCAGCGTGTCGGTAGTTGTTGAACCAGACACGCTGGATCCTGATTCGTTACGCAATATGCTTGAAACCGAAGGCTGTGGAAGTGTAATTTCTTTTGTTGGTTTGACTAGAGGCGTCGACCAAGGCGTAGAAGTTCAGCGTTTGGAATTCGATGCATGGGAGGAGCAATTACCCTCGGTATTGCAATCGTTATGTTTCGATGCTTTGGACCGATTTTCTGTGAAATCAATTGTTATGGCTCACCGCACGGGTTCTGTTGAACCTCAGGAGCCAATAGTTTGTATTCACGTCGGCTCAGTTCATCGAGCGGAAGGATTCGAAGCCTGCTCTTGGCTAATTTCTGAGTTGAAGAATCAAGCCCCTCTTTGGAAAAAGGAAGTTAGAGCGGATGGTGAAGTATGGAAAGGTGGGTTGGGTTAATTCATTCCCGCCATTATTTCATCAACAGCGTAAGGAACATTGGCAGAGATTCCCTCTACCATCATCCATCCGTGACCTTTCACTCCGTCCCCAACGCAGCGGATTCCGTCTACACCAACATCCATTGGCAACTCAGCTCCTTGAGGTGCTCGATTACATGGCCAATTACGATGGTATGTGTGGACGCAGATTTCCTCGCCGTGGTCAGCAAGCCATGGAATTGCCTCATAGAGGTCTTCTCGTCCCTTGCTGATTTCCGATTTCACAGACGCATCCGGAACATATTGGTGAGTTATCATCAGGTGTTTCCCTTCAGGCGCAAGACTTGGGTCTGTGAAGGTTGGAATTACGAATCCACCAACTCGATCTAGATTGGGTAACATAGTGACTCCGCTACTTCTGACCGGGATATCGTCGTCTAGTGCAAAGCAGAATCCAATTCCTCCTACTGCTTGCGTGGTTTCGATTTGTGTTTTGACATCATTTCCAACTTCAAAATCATCTGAAAGGGCCTTGATTAGGTTCGGGTGACCTCCATTATGGATAATCGAATCCGCACCAACCCAAGTTGCCTCTTCTCTTCCTCGGCGTCGAACACCTACGCAGAATCGATTGTCCTTGGTTTCCTCTTCTGCACTACCGGGAAGAATCTCAGTAACTTCGTGACTGAGTTTTACTCTTGCTCCATTCTCTCTCAAATCCTTCCTTAGGCCATCAATCACTCCCTTACAACCGCCTTTGGGGACATGAGGGCGGTCGCTCCAGAATGAGTTCTGTAGGACACGGACAACTGAAGAAGCGGGCATTTGATCGAACCTAAGGCTAATTGCGAAATTTGAGAAGGCGTCAACAAAATCAACAAATTGCGGACTAAAGTGTCTGTTCAGCCAAGTTTTCCCATCTTCAGATTCATCTCCCCATGGCTGCTTTGCACCCTTAGTTAGTAGACGTGGCATGTTGAGGGTATCTTTGGCGGTAAACCAGGGTAAAACTCCGTAGATTGAATTTGCACCCTGAAACTTACCATCTATCATTTGGCAAGCAAAATGAGTTGTAGGAAGTAATTCGACTCCATGCCGACCTAAATCTAGGCCACCCTTACTTTTCTTTCCTAAAATCAAATCCGCAAACGGCCCTTTCTTGCCATGAGGAATCATATGTACAGCACCGGTTGGGATTTGATATCCATCGTGATCATGCTGCGTAAATCTCCCACCGGCAAAAGACATCCTTTCGTAGACGGTGACATCGTAATCTTCGGTCTGTGCTAGTTTAGCCGCCGAAGTCAGGCCGCCTAAACCGGCTCCGATTACCAATGCTTTACTCTTTGACAAATCCACACCTCAAGCGTAAACTAAAGCTCCAGTTGGACACCAAAGCAAACATCTGAGACAATCTGTGCAATTATCTTGGATTACTTCGCACAGACCCTCGACTATCAAAGCATCATCTTTGCAGGCCATAAGGCAGTAAGAACAACCAACGCATAGTTGGTCCAATACCTGTAAGGTCATGCCCTCGGAAGTCGGCTTATCGTGGTCGACTCCCGACTCTAATTGAGGCACCTCTCCTGGAGTTGCCTTGTCACGGAAGGCCTCTGCCATGTATCTTGGCTTTGGTTTTGGTATTTCAGCGCAGTGATTCATTCCGCACTAATGATTAGGGATATGCACCTCCCGCTTTATTGGAGGTCGCGAGTTTGAAGGAGACAATTACCGGAATAATTGATGTCGGCTCTAAGCCAATAGTATCTCGTGAAGCAGTTGCAACAGGCCTTCTTCATTTATCATCCGCAAGTCTTGATGTTGTTGCTAATGGTAGGTCTCCAAAAGGCGATGTTCGCGAAGCTTCGACAGTTGCAGTTATTCAGGCAGTCAAGGAAACTCCTCGAACCCTACCTCACTGCCATCCGATTCCAATTGAGGGTTGTACTGTTGATTGGTCAATTGAGAAAGATGCACTGCGATGTACAGTAACAGTTCGAACACACTGGACTACTGGGGTAGAGATGGAGGCTTTGTGTGGAGTTAATGCAGGTCTTCTGTGTGCTTGGGACATGCTCAAATCTGTTGAAAAGGACACTAATGGGCAATATCCGGTCGCCCAAATTGATGGAGTAAGGGTCCTCAAAAAGAGCAAGGGCGACCCGCATGATTGAAGGCTGAACGCTATTCGAGGTAGTCATGGCGACCGTCGATTTAGAGAGTCATTTTCTTGCTGCGACCGAAGCCGCTGCGATCGCAGCCGCTGCATGGCGAGGAAAGGGAGACGGTAAAGCCGCTGATGGTGCAGCGGTAGAAGCCATGAGGGCCATCTTCGACGAGGTCCCATTCGATGGTAGAGTAGCTATCGGAGAAGGTGAGCGAGATGATGCTCCAATGTTATGGATTGGAGAGCCTTTAGGTTCTATGCAAGGTAACTCGGACGCGCCCTCAATCGATATTGCAGTAGACCCACTAGAATGTACCAATCACGTGGCGCATGATTTACCTAATGCAATGGCAGTACTTGCTGCAGCACCACGTGGTACTCTACTTCATGCACCTGATTGTTACATGAACAAAATCGCAGGTTCCGCAGAATTAGAAGGTGAAATTAGCCTCGATGCTTCTACTTCCTACAATGTTGAAGCGGCAGCCGCGGCCTTGGGAAAGAAGGAGTCTGAACTCAATATCGTGGTTATGGATAGGCCGCGACATGAGAAACTGATTTCAGAATTGAACCAACATAATGTGAATGTTGTATTGATTGGGGATGGAGACGTCTCAGCGGCGCTCAATGCTGCCGATCCTAAATCAGAAATCGATATGCTAATGGGGATTGGAGCCGCTCCAGAAGGGGTAATCACAGCGACTGCTTTGAGGGGTTTAGGCGCTCCGTTTGAAGGCCGACTTGTGTTCAAGAATGAGGGGCACAGGGAGCGTGCTGAAGCGATGATTGATGGAGATATAGAGAGACTTTGGGGCAGAGATGAACTCTGCGCCAGCGAAGATGCAGTATTCATCGGCACTGGGGTTTGCCCGGGTAGAACCTTTGGAGTTGAAGAATTATCAGATGGCCGATTTTCAGTTCAATCAGAGGTTATTGATGTAGCATCTGGCGGTCATAAATTCGTTGATAACATTCGCTCAGCATGAATCAAATTCCATACTTTACGAGCAAAGGATTCTTTTCCTAATCCCACCACGTCCGGCTGAGGTTCACATATGGACACCGAACTACTTGAGAAGACAGCAAGAGAACTTGTAGCGCCTGGTAGAGGAATTCTCGCCGCGGATGAGAGCAATGGAACAATGTCAAACAGACTAGAGGCGGTAGGGGTAGAACCCTCTCCAGAAACTCGTCGAGCATACCGTTCAAACATATTCGCTACGCCAGATTATGAATCTGCAATTAGTGGTGTTATTCTCTTTGATGAGACAATTCGTCAAACTATGGACGACGGTACACCAATCCCAGAATATCTCGCAAGTAGAGGAGTTCACCCGGGAATAAAAGTAGATACAGGGGCTAAGGAATTGGCTCATCATTCTGGTGAAAAGGTCACAGAAGGATTGGACGGACTACGGGAAAGGTGCATGGAATACTTCGCTTTGGGCGCTAGATTTGCAAAATGGCGAGCAGTAATCAGAATTGGAGATGGAATGCCTAGTGATGCAAATATTTCCACTAATGCCCATGCTCTTGCAAGATACGCAGCCATCTGCCAAGAACAGGGTTTGGTTCCAATCATCGAGCCGGAAGTCTTGATGGACGGCGATCACGATTCACGAACCTGCTTCGAGGTCACTGCAAGAATTCTCGACGCCACATTTGCAGAGTGTGAAATTCAGGGTGTTCATATCCCTGGGGCTTTACTCAAACCGAACATGGTCTTACCCGGCAAATCCTGCGAAGACCAAGGAACTCGCGAGAAAGCAGCGCAGATGACTGTGGATTGCCTAACGGCTCACGTTCCACATGAACTTCCCGGAATTGTTTTTCTTTCAGGAGGTCAGTCGGATGAGGATGCAACAGCACATCTCAATTTGATGAATAGTATGTCTGTCAAACATCCTTGGCAATTATCCTACTCTTATGGTAGGGCACTACTGGCACACGCTTTGCAAACATGGGCAAGTGGTTCAAATGAAGAGAGTCAGAATGCGTTTGCTCATCGAGCGGCAATGAATAGTCTAGCCCGTAGTGGCGAATGGTCTACAGAATTAGAAGCTTAGTCGTAAAGAATTGAGTTTCAATTCTCGCCGTCTAGGACTCCAGGTCTCAATGTCCATACACATATTTCGTAGCGACCGGAGAGTGCACCGCCACGCTTTGTTGTTGCTACCTTGAGAATGTCCTTGTCCTTCGAGAGAACGTTACCTAATTGTTGAGGGGTTGTTCCATGTCTCATTGTTGAGTTCACGTGTTCGAGGATTTCTGTGGTATTTGCCTCTCCTCGGTCGTTTAGGAATTTCTTAATTTTCTGTCTTAGTCTTGTTGTGCGCATTATTATCTCTCCTTGTTTTGTTCGGACTCTTTTCTCTCGTGATGTTCGACCCAGCCATTCGATGCCCATTCCGAGACAGGCGATTCGGCTCTTCTCATGCCGCTCTTTCGAACAGTACCTATTCGGGTGATTTGATCATCCGATTCTAGTATGCTCGTTATGTCAGAGGGGCTGTTTGCAGAATCTATCTGGTTAGCTAGCCAAGCAGAAATCTCGATTGTATTTCGCGGCCGCTCAGAGAGGTATTTCCGAATCAGTCCACGCAAGTTCTGCGAGTCCATTTCTTCCTATTCCTCCGAGTCAAACGCACCGCATATCGAGTCCGTTACCGACAGGACGGCAGGCGTTGATATAACAGTTCTGCACCTTACAGGCTCACTTCGTTACAAATAGTTGCACAGAAGTGGTCAGATTTCACAAGCAAAGTCGGTGCAGAAATGAAACTGTTAATTTTTCCATAAGAAATGTGTAATAAAATGTAACTAAAAAGCATAATTTAAGTAGGACAGTCGAACTAATTGAATTAGGAGAGGGCAATTAGTGTCGGATGAACTGCAAATCGCCGATTCTTCATCCGATTCGTTTACTCTCAAGAGAATTCGTAGTGCTCACCGTCGTCGATTACTAGATCGATTAACCGATGGAGGCACAACGGTGAGTATCCTAGCTCGCGATACGGGATTGAGAATTCCTCACGCCTCTGCTGAGCTTAGAAGAATGAGAAACGATGGACTGGTCTCCAGCGACCAGGTAGCCGGCGCACGTGGCGCACGACTACACCTTACACAATCTGGTTGGGAAGCAATACGTTCTGATGAGTTGGCTAGGGCGAATGAGGCGCTACCATTACCCACTCCTTCAAACAAATATTGCTTGCTTGCTAGAGACGGGCCAAATATTCTCTTGGGGCTTCTTGCCCCAATAGATACTCCGCTTGTTCTTATCCCCGATCGACCTTCAAGAGGCTCTGGCACAGCAGGGGACTCCACAGGAAACGAAGGGGTCTCGTGGACTTGGGCGGTATTGAGAGAAAGATCTCCAAGGTGGTTTAATCTGAACAATATGGAAATGCTACTGAACCCACCTTCGAGCCATAACCCTGAAACCATTTCTTCCTATGTAGGAGAAAATCACACGCTTGGGATTGTAAGAGCTCGTTTAGTCGATTCAGATAGACCGGTAGCATTGGCACCAGGACTCTGGTTTGAATCTCCATCACGTCGACCAGACCCACCTCTGCCAGAAGCCAGTCACCACCGAGGGGCATGGGTTCTGGGTAATTGCCATAATCAATCCCCAGATATTCGACCAAAAGATCCGGTATCTGCTGTTATGGAAGAAAGGTTACCAAAGAGCATGCTACTACGAACTGCTAGAGCTAATGCACTAGTAATCGCGGATTTAGGAGGATTAGACACCGTTGGCCAAAATTTTCCAATTTCCTGTTTAGAATCATGGATAACTCGAGCCCATCCTCGATTGACTCCTTCAGAAAGGCGACGAAGGCTGAATAGTTTGAGAGAACGCTTGACTTCAACAAGAAGGGTTAGGACTGAAGAATCCACATGGAGGCGCTTTAGGAAGGATTGGAAGGATGCTACTTTTTCCTCAGAAGAAAGTGGATTGAGATTGTTTGATACTCGTGGTTTAGCGGCTACGGCAACAACTTCGTTAATTGAATGGGCAGTGTCCGAACAGAATCGACCACCATTGGTTTTAGAGATCCCGGAAACAATTCCGGATGATGTCCTTAGTGCTGTGATTTCTCATCCTAACTTGAGATTAACACTTTCATCTCAACCGCGCCAACCGCTAGAAATTTTTGATCAACTTATTGTTGACCCACTAAGACCTCTTCCTTGGCTCAGGCTTCGTACTCTTGGCGGTAGAGATATGCCGGTGCGATTGGTAGATCCCGTACCGACAGCACCAGAGGTAACTGATGATGATGAGGTAGCGCCTTCCCCATGGGTAATCTTAGGTTTGGATAATGAAGAAATTTCTAGTAATTTAGTGGACTCATCAATGATTGGTTCAGCAATCGCACAGTTCCCTGAAGGAAATGAAGACTGGTCAAACATGATGGAGGCAAGTTATCCAATAGCCGCTTGGATAGCATCTCCTCCAAAGACACGCTGGCATCGTTGGCAAAGATTACGTTCTAGACTTGATTCTGAGTGGATTGCCTTGCTCGATTTGGAATATTTGCCTCTTGAAAGACTTGCAGAAGTTGCCGACGAAGCGCCTCCGAGGGTGCTAGAAATTTTTGCTGAGAAACTTCGCTTACTTCTGCACAATGATTCCGAAATAGGCCTCCGTACCCGACCAGCCACCGATCCAGCGAATGCTTCTCCAGGGGCGTCTTGGGTTGCAGCCCAACTTCTTAGCAATGCTGCTTGGCTACCCGAAGATATGCAAGAGGATCTAATTCGATGGGCTTTGGAGGCTTGGCTTGTCCATCCACCTAGTAATTCTCTAGCGGCACTTCAATCCGTTGATTGGATCTACAAGAGCCAACAGGTGGATGTGGCAAATTATGGTCCAGTGTTACAAGGAATTCTCAGAAGAGCCAACGAGTTCCCGATTGACCACGACCTCAAGATTTGGTCTTTATTGGTTGAAAGAATTCGTGACTCTAAACAACTGCAGATAGAAGACTTGGAGGCAATAATTGCCAATTTGCCATTAGACTGGTGGGCATTATTGGCCCCTGAACTATTGACTAATCTTCTGGCCGAGGAATCTTCTTTGGATTGGTTGTTTGATAATCCAATTCCTTGGAGTGCAGCAATCCTGAGGCCAAAGGGAGAGCCTAGTACTGCACCTGGGTTAGAGGATAGGTATCATCCTGGTTGTAGTCCCGAAATTCGTAACTCGCTTGCTAGAAGGCTTAGGTCAAGGAGCGAACGAGGAAATTTACCAGAAAGTGCCGCTCCACTTCTTGACCTAATGGAATCCCTTGATACGGTTCTTGAAGGAAGTTCACCAAGTACCGGTAGGACTCACCCAATGGTGGGTTGGTTGGCCCAACCAATAGAGAAATGGCCACCAATTAGTAATGAGGTAGCAATGCAAGGAGATTCACAAATCGCAGAGAGAATCATACTGCGAACTTCAGGCTACCATGAGGGATTGTCTGGTGAGCAAAGTCAATTATGATTGAAATTAAATTAAATGTCTAAAAAATTAGTGATTTTAGGGACTTTTTCTTCTAATTTCTATGCGAGGGGTTCATCAAGGGACCCCATGACCCATTGATGCCCGACCGGCAACACCATGCCGACGAAAGCCCCACGCCGGAGTTAGTAGGATGAATCATGGTACCACGGAACGGGATTTGCCGTATGTCGAAGACCGACGTGACCCACTGCTGGGGAATGATCGTCGGGGCAAAACATGCGGTCGGATTGTGATGGGTCCCCGGACGACCGCAAACGGAAGAGAGCGGAATGACTTACGGGACAACCCCACAGTCCAACAGACGTCCCGGGGTGGGTCAGGTGCCCGAGCATTGCGATGAAAGTCACCGTTACGCCCCGGGGCACACACTTTTTCCAAAGGCCTCAAGGCTTCATACACTGGGTGGTTAATGATGCACTCACTAGGATTGGTTGGCGGCACTTTCGACCGCTTCCATGCCGGGCATCGAGCATTAATCGATTATGGCCTTTCAAAGTGTCAAAGGCTTGAGGTATGGTTAACCAGCGATCAAATTGCTCAAGCAAAAGACTCACGAATCGAATCATGGTCTGAAAGGTCACAAAAATTTGTGGAATCTATTGCTGAAGAATCCTCTCGAATATCCATCCATATATTGGAAGACGAAGACGGACCTGCACCCTGGCACGAGAATGCTTCCGCAATATTATGCACACCAGAAACATTAGTGGGTTGCAAGCGAATTAATCAGATGCGTCAGAGTAATGGGTTGGATAGTCTTGAAATTCTAAATGTCGAGCATGTGATGGGCCATGATGGCAAACCAATTTCCAGTTCAAGAATACGCAAGGGTGAGATTGACAGAGATGGCCAACCCTACCTTCCAGAGGACATTGGCAAAGCCAATTTTATCCTGACAAAGGAGGTCGAATCTAATCTAAAAGATCCATTTGGTCAATTATTTGAGGGGCCAGAGGATGATACAAGTGTGGCAATCCGCGCTGTTCTGGAAGAAACCTTTGGTAGCCATGGTCCAATCATCGCAGTTGGCGATGTCACGGTCAAAGCCTTGCAAGATCTGGGTAGCCCAGCAGACATCGCATTAATCGATGGTAAGACCAAGCGGCAGGAATGGGCAGGGGCATCTACAATCGATACTTCTCTTTACGATGAGAATCTCACCTGTAAGAATCCTGCCGGTCAATTAAATGCTGAATTGTATCATGCTTGCAAAGGCGCAATAGAAGCTTGGAGTAAAGAAAACAAGACGACAATAATAGATGTAGATGGTGAAGAAGATCTTGCACCTTTACTTCTCCACCCAATGGCTCCAATGGGTGCTGTGGTTCTCTATGGTCAGCCAAACCGTGGAGTTGTACTACGATGGACTGGCTTTGATTCCAAATCACGCTGTAGAGAACTTCTAGCAGCAATGGATAGAGATTGAGATGAATCTCAAGATTCCGCCTTATCCAGCATATTCAGACCGAAACCGAACATGAAGGGAATTACGCTGACAGCGAATACACCTGGGTCAACCCAAGTATTGTATTGTGCTGACCATGCAAGATAGAAGATTATTGCAAAGACAATCATCCAATCTGCAACAGTCTTTCTTATTCCGTGTTCTCCGGAAAACAGTCCAGACATGCAGTTTGGTAGACCCTTGATTGCTGATATTGTACCGCCTTCAACGGCCTTGTTCATGCCTAAATGACCTACAGCAACCAAGACAACTCCAAGAATACCGAATGCAATATCGTCGACTACAACTGATATTCCATCATGGTCGGTGTATATATCACCAAGAGAGCCATTACTGAGGAATCCAAGCCATAGTGCCTTGAATCCTGGAGAATATGCGCCAACTACAATGTTGACAATTGTCAGTAATAGAACCCATCCACCTAGCAGTAGCATAACTGTAGAAGCGGTTCTACTTGGGCTAGTAAGCGCCGAGTACCAGTCGTTGTCAGAGAGCGACATCGGATGCGGCGACCTTAGAACTTGGTTTAACCGTTGAGGCCCTTAAGGGCCTCGATAATTGTAGCAGAATGGGTTGAGAAAACTATCGAATTGTGTATTTTCTCACAAATGGCTCTGCAATCGGTAACGACAACGAGCGGCTTCTGCGATTAATGGATCCGCATCGCTCATCGTGGTTATTGCATCGACTGTCTTTGGGATTGCAGAGTTGACCTGCTTGCTTCGGCCACCTCTTCCCTTGCTGACGTTTCGAGCCATAATCATACCAAGGGTATCCAATTCATTTAGCAAGGTGGAGATTCTCCTTGGGGTTAACGGCTCGACATTAACATTCAGACAGGCATCTGAATAGGTTCTGTATACTTCACCAGTCGAGATGTTACGAAGTCCATTATCCTCGTTTATTCTAATTGAGAAGAGTACCAACTTCTGATGAAGTGGAAGAGTTTGCAATACCGGTGTTACTTGGTCGTGCTCCAGTTGAGATTGTGCGAGCCTTACATGGCGCGGATCGACCTTTGTCTGAGAGCGTTGTTCTGCCTTTTGCACTGAAATCCGTAATAGGTCCAGAGCTCGACGAGCATCTCCGTGTTCCTGTGCAGCCAGGGCAGCGCAAAGTTGTACAACACCTTGTTCTAGAACGTCTTCCCTCAGACCGGTCTTGGCTCTCTCGGTTAGAATATCCGTAATCTCTGATGCTCCATATGGGTGGAAAATCAAATCCTCTTGACCGAGTCTGCCGGATACTCTCGGGTCGAGTAACTGGGTAAAGTGCAAATCGTTACTGATTCCAATTATACAACATCGAGAGCGTTTGAGAATTGTATTTAGATTAGTTAAATTGTAGAGCAGATTGTCCCCCGCGCGTTCGACTAAATTGTCAATTTCATCGAGTACGATGATGTGAACGCCTCCAGCACGATCCATTCTTTCGACTAGATGTTCTAGTACTCTGTCGGTAGGCCAGCCAGTAAATGGAATTGGTACATCTCCACGCTGAGACAATTTTGTCGCCAATGTCTGGACGACTCTGTAGCGGGTATCTACCTGCCTACAATTGATTTCGTAGGTTCTCACAGGTTGTCCCATTTCCCTCCCCTTTTCTCTGAGTTGACCTAGAACGAATCTTGTAACCACAGTCTTTCCTGATCCGGGTACACCATAGAGTAGCATATTGGAGGGTATGTGGCCATTGAGAGCATCGACTAAATTTCTCACAAGGGCTTCGACTTCACGGTCTCTGTGAGGTAATGTAGTAGGTTCGAAAGCGTGGTCGAAGGCTTTCCTATCGAGAAATAGGGAATCTTGCCCTAATATCTTCTCGAAAATATTTCCTTCCATTTTTTAACACACAACCGTTTATCATTCCAAGTCTACTAACTCGTCCTATGTCAGGAGTCATCGGAAGCAAACGCGGATTCTTCACGAGGGCGTTGGTGGTAATGAAAGTTGCCGGACCTATGGGGAAGAAATGCCTCATTATGATAGTAAGTAAAATGTTAATGAGATATTCTTCGCCCTAACATATTTTCGTGAAAATTAACATTGATTTCTGAAATTAATAAGATTCATTGGCTCATTTGCTTTACTTTTTTCACCGAAAAATAAGTAGTATTTTGTCATTGTCCCAAGCGTAATTGAATTTATCTCCGAAGGTTTGTTTTATCCAACTACTTTTTTGCTCAAATTTATTCTATTTCCATTCACTTTACAACTTGCACATATTTATACAAGTTATTTTTTCCATTTATTTTCTAACATGAAAATAATCGCCATTCTCTTTAATCTCCAATTCGTCTCCATCCTCAAGTTGAATGATTTCAGGATTCAATTCCGGCCTCGGAAAACCACCTGCTTGTTCGACAGCATTAGAGTAGTTATGAGTGACTAGAATTGTTGCATGTGGATGCCGTTCAGCCAGTGAGTTGACTTGACTAGGATTGTGATGATTAGGGCTGTTTACGAAATCTGGCACCCCCATTTCAATCAGGATTACATTCGCCCCTGCGGCCCGATCTTCAATCTCTTGACAAGGCCCAGAGTCACCGCAATGTAGTAGTTTGAATCCACTCGTGTGAGTCAGCAAGTAGCCATGAGGGTCGGTTTCGGGAGTGTGTGTAACTTGGAATCTCTCGTAACTCCATTCCGAATTTTGTAAATCTCCAGATTCTTCTTCCAACCAATTAATGTCATCGTTTAGAACTTCATTCAAGCTTCCAGGAAACCCAACATGACTGAGGTTCGAGAGAATATCTTTGCCCTTAGGTCTAAGGTAGACGTTCAGAGAATTTTCAGCGTTGGAAACTACCTTTCTTTCTAAGATGAAGAATGGGAATCCGAACATATGATCTGCATGCCAATGTGTAAACAATAGATGATCAATCTCGTCACTTGATACTCCTGCACGTCGCAATTGTGGAAGTAATGTTGGAGGGGCATCGACCAAAATATTTCCATCGATTAATACTAGCGCGTGCATTCTTCCATGAGGTGAAAATGCGTTCCCGGTGCCGAGGAACTGCACGCGCGGCATGACTCTCCATGTGGCGTCTATGACTTGAGCCATTCGGGTCTCGACGCCCGCTACGCGGGCGAATCTTCTGCCCCTTGTTTTGATAAACGGACTTTCGCTCGGCGGCATGCTGGTGAGTGCAATGTCCGATTGGAGTGCAAAGAATCCGTATACCTCTGAGTTAACGGAAAATTACGTCCTCAATGGTGAAGGTTCGAGAAAAGAAACCCGTCACATAGTATTCGATTTGGGGGATTCCGGACTCGAATACAAGGCAGGAGATGCGCTTGGAGTAATTCCACGATGTCCACCTGAGTTGGTCGAGAGACTACTTTCAACAGCCAACTTCAGTGGAGATGAATTGGTTGAAACCCACCTTGGAGAGGCAACCCTGAAGGAAGCACTAACCGACCATTTAGAGATTCACAGAATCTCAAAGAAATGGATTCAGAATCTCGGTAGTAGAATGGGTGGTGACGAACCAGTGGAGATAACAATCACTCGCAGACATCGAGTTTCAACTGATGACGGAACTCTGTTGGTAGATTGGTCCGGCTCAGGAGAAGGCGAAGATATTCCGCAAGGATACGAAGAAATCGGCGCTGCATGTGACCCCGCTGAGGCACTTTGGAGAGATCTAACTAGCAATGCAGATGCGATGGAGGACTACATTTGGTCTCGTGATTACATCGATGCGATGGGCGATTTTGGCCACATTGGATTTACCGCGCAACAATTTGTCGATGGAATGGATCGATTGAAGCCACGTCTATACTCTATCGCGAGTAGCCCAGACCACGAGCCAGGAACAGTTCACTTGACCGTAGGAATCGTGCGGTATTCTCACCACGAACGTGACAGAACCGGTCTTTGCACAGGGTATCTAGCAGATCGTTGCGATGTCGGTGATACAGAAATTGGTGTATTCATGTCTCCAACTCGTTCATTCATTCTACCTGAAGATGGCAACACAGATTGTATAATGGTTGGACCAGGAACAGGAATTGCTCCTTTCCGAGCTTACCTTCAACAGCGTGATCTGAATGGTGACAAAGGTCGCAATTGGCTATTCTTTGGTGACTGGACTGAGGAAGGAGAATACTACTACCGAGATGAAATGGAAGACTGGAAAGAACGAGGAGTTCTTGATCGCCATGACTTAGCATGGAGTCGGGCCGGAGATGAGAAGGTATACGTTCAACATCTAATGGCAAAGCACGGTGAAGAAATCTGGAATTGGATTGATGGTGGAGCCTATTTCTATGTCTGTGGAGACAAGAATTACATGGCTAAGGATGTACACTCAACTCTTATTGAAATATGTGCAGAACATGGTGGCATGTCTCCTGATGAAGCCAAGGAATTCGTCGAGGTCGGGATGATGAAGACCGACAAGAGATACCTACGCGACGTCTACTGATTAAACATTGATAGTGAAGACATCCAATGGGATTTCAGTAGTCGTTGGAGCGAGTTCTATACCGAAGTAAACCACAGTTACACTTCCAGAATACTCGATGTCAATTGGGTCTCCTGCCTTGACTTTTGATGCAGTCACTGGGTCTAGGTCCTCTAGAACAAACTCGTAAATCCTCTCTCCTTCACCCAGCGTGTATTCGAATGTGTAGTCTGCCTCTGTAGTTGGGTCTGATTCCAGAATTTTGATATGAACTGAAACGTCTAACCTTTTCTCAATATACCCCATCTCTGGAATATCAAGTCCAAGTTCAACTTCGATTGAACTCCCATCTTCACTTGATTGCCCATCAGTTCTAGTGATATGGTCAACCAAATTAATTTCAGTAGCATCACCTATAGTTTGGTAAATATCACCACCTGCGGCTACAGCGACTAGGAGCAAAGCCAAGCTAATTGCCTTTCCAGCAGTTCCCACAGTAGAAGTGACTAATTTCCCTGACTTAGTAATGAGTTCACCGAAGGAAGTCCTACCGGGCCTCTTCGGCCTAACAGTTGCAGATCTGTCTGAACGGCTCTTGAAGAATCTTCTATCGTTTTGATTGATAGCCCCGGACTTTGCATCACCGG
>WTHI01000064.1:0-5211 GCA_011523185.1 Methanobacteriota archaeon | reverse complement strand
GTTATTGCAGCCATGTGGACAACCTGCCTAACCGAGTCACCTCGCTGGAGTACGTGAGCAGGCTTGGATAGACCTTCTAGAATTGGACCAGTCATTTCTGCGCCCGCAATTCTCTGAAGTAATTTGTAGGCAATATTTGCCGAAGCCAGATTAGGGCAAACCAATACGTTGGCAGGTCCGTCAAATTCCATGAATGGGAACTCGTTCTGACGGTCAGGAACAAGAGCAGTATCTGCCTGCATTGGACCATCGATTACCAGACCACGATCTAATTCACGAGCCATTGCGATGGCTTCCTCAATTCGGTCAGTACGCAATTCGTTAGAGGTTCCAAAGTTAGAGAATGAAAGCATGGCAACCTTTGGACTAACTCCAAATCTTCGAGCAACTTTAGCGGTTTGAATGGCAATTTCTGCAAGCGTTCTTGCATCTGGATAGATGTTGATTGTAGCATCTGCAATGAACATCAGTTGACCATTTACAGTCATCATGTATAGACCCACAATTCTATGCGAAGAAGGGTCAGGGCCAATTGTTTGCAGACATGGCTTTACGATATCTGGATAGTTATGAGCGATGCCTCCAAGATATCCATCAGCATCTCCGCAGTGTACCATCATTGGACCAAAGTAATTTGGTGATTTCAATTGGTTAATCGCATCCCTTCGAGTTAGTCCTTTACGTCCACGAAGTTTGTGTAATTCATCTGCATAATCTCCACGCCTGCGAGGATCATATCTAACGTCGATAATTTCGCAATCAAAAGTAAGCCCAAGCTCCTCCTTAACCGCTTCAATACGCTCAGGGTGACCTAGAAGGATTGGATCGCATATTCCCTCGACCATACATTGAGCCGCAGCCTTGATGATAGTCGGCTCTTCACCTTCGGAGAAGACAATTTTCTTCTTGTCTTTCCTTGCTTGATTGATTACGTGTCGCATAATTGAACGAGTTAATCCTAACCTTGCCTCAAGGTCCTCTCTGTACTTCTGAACGTCGAATTCCTCAGCACTAATTCGCGCCATTCCCTCATCCACAGCTGCTTGCGCTACTGCGCTGGCTTCCCAAATTAAGACACGTGCATCGAATGGTTTTGGGATTAGATATTCAGGTCCAAATTGCATTTGTTCTCCTGCATATGCAGCGGCTACTTCGTCCGGTACAGGCTCCTTGGCCAAAGCCGCCAGAGCCTTGGTTGCGGCCATTTTCATTCCTTCCGTGATTTCTGTAGCACGCACATCCAATGCGCCACGGAAGATGTAAGGGAATCCGAGTACGTTGTTAATCTGATTTGGGAAGTCTGATCGTCCTGTCGCGATAATTGCATCATCGCGAACCGCTTGCACATCGGTTGGTAGAATCTCAGGGTCAGGGTTTGCAAGAGCGAAAATCAATGGTCGCTCAGACATAGATTCGACCATATCTCCCGAGACTATTCCTCCCTTGGAAAGGCCAAGGAATACATCGGCATCGACCATTGCCTCGGCTAATCCACCGTCTTCAACATCCCTCGCAAAGGCGAGTTTGTATTCGTTTAACTCACCATTATCACCACGTGATTTGGTGAGGATTCCCTTGCTATCACACATTAGCAGATTATCCGTACTAACTCCTAGACGAAGGTAGTGTTGAGCGCAAGAAATTGCACTGGCACCAGCGCCAGAAATCACTACTTTGACTTCTGAGACATCCTTCTCGACAACTTCCAATCCGTTGATTAGAGCAGCACCAGAAATAATTGCGGTGCCATGCTGATCGTCATGCATGACTGGAATATCCAATTCTGCAACTAGCCGCCTTTCGATTTCGAAGCATTCTGGTGCCTTGATATCCTCAAGGTTGATTCCTCCGAAAGTAGGAGCAATCGCCTTTACCGCTTCGACAAATTCGTCAACATCAGTTCTGTCGACTTCGATGTCGAAAACATCAATGTCGGCGAATGCCTTGAACAAGAGGCCCTTTCCTTCCATTACCGGCTTTCCGGCAAGTGCACCAATATCTCCCAAACCAAGAACTGCAGTACCATTACTGACAACTGCAACTAAATTTCCTTTGGATGTGTACTTGTAGGCATCATCTGGGTTCTCAGCAATCTCTTCGCAGGGATATGCAACACCCGGAGAATATGCCAGAGAAAGCTCACGAGCTGTTCCGTGTGGTTTCGTGGGCTCAACTCGGATTTTTCCGGCTGGTTCAGCAGCGTGGTATTCCAACGCCTCCTCCCGCAGTCTGTCCTCGACCATGCCTACTCCTCGAGAACCTTCGGGCAATGCCCCCCTCTTTGATGCTATCCTACAGAATTCGAGTGGTTTATCGGCCCTTGGAAATGTGCTTTCGATAATCTCTGCTCCCTCATTAGAGGGAGACTCATGTGTAAATCAACAAACCCACCCTTTCTTAATGGGTAGAAGTAGGCCGATGAATCGTAGCCATGTCTAATCCTAGTCAACTGCTGAGTAAGCGCCGGTCCGCCTTACTTCTTGCAACATTGATGATTTTGCTGCCTTGGTCTGCATATTCTGATGTAAGTCAGTTAGAACCAGAGCAAGAAATTCGTGAGTTATCACCGGCTTCATGGGGGGCCTCAGGAAGTAATGACACCGGATGGATTGATTTGGTCGCTACCGGAGCCGATCCGGATAATGGCAGCTATGCATATAGCGACTTATTTCTCCCATTTGCTCCAGGGGCACAAATTTCGAATCTAACCTTCGAAATTGCGGTAAATGGCTCTGCAGGATACTGGGCAAATGAACCTCAGATAACTCTGATGGACACTCAAACCCCAATCCTCGATTGGAGAGGTTATGGCGACCTCGGTCAACAGAATGAGATGCAGAACAACCCACCGAGTGTTCTGAACGGTACTCTAAGCACTCATCTGAAACCCAACTCAATCTCTGATGCCTCATGGGAATTACCGGCCGGAGTGACACTAACTGATATGGTAATCGAGGCATTAAGGCCGGCTGACCCAATGGTTTCCTATTCAGCAGTCGACATAGATATTCACGACTCTGCGGTAAATCCGAATGATGGCCGATTGTACATATTGTTAGACGACGACCTTCTACACCTAGACGCTCGTTCTCAGAAACCAATCGTGGATATTGAAACAGGAATCATGGGAAGGTCGTTAGCCATCGATAGTGATGCTGGAACTCTACTAATTGGAACAGAAGATGGTTCGGTTCTTTCACGGAGTTTGTACGATTCCTCAGAAATGCCGAATCTAAGGGAGCCAACCGGTTTACAAAACGCAGGAATCTATTCAATATCGGTCGATGATTACGGAACGGTATGGGCTGCAGGAAATTGTAGCATTCACTTCAAGCCGATTGGAGAAGAAGTCTGGAGTGAGTATGATTACTGTCCGACGATAAACATTGAGACTCCATCTGACATGATGATAATTGGCGACAGTGTTTATTTGGCAACAACAAATGCTGGAGTTCATATTCTAAATTACATCACTTCTTCTTCCTCAGGCAGTGTTTCTGTATCAGTTGATTCTCAAACAGATTGGAGCACTCAGAATTTCCTCTCCTCAGACCAAATCTCGGACCTCGAGGTTGTCGGCAACCATCTGCTGATCGCAACCGCTGATTCAGGTATCAACCGAAGGGACTTAACCGCGCAATCTTGGATAGCAACTTGGTCGACGAATAACTGGCTAGCTTCAAATCAAATTCACGGCCTATCCTTGACACCAGGTTGGCTACATATTCTCGCAGGCACTACAGTTCATGCTTACGATACCAATTCGTTGATCTTCCAATCTCAAAATCAATTGTCACAACTTGGTTTGTATGGTAATGGCGCAATGGCCATCGCTTGGCCAGCACACCCATCTCGAGGGCCTATCTCCTCCACCGCCCTGTTTAGTGATGATTCAGGAACTCTTGGAATGCAGATCGCTGAGAATCCCGCTGGCACACTGACTCTAGTTAGTGGGCCTTCTATCGATGGAATGAATGTAGTATCTCGTATCGATGATGGAGAGAGTGGAGAGATTTGGGTTGCAAGTGGCCGAATAATTGACCAATACGATGAAGCCGATCGTGCCTGGAAGAATCCAATCGATATCCGCGATTATGTAAGCAATCCAGGCCAAATCGTTGATATTCAGCAAGACGATAACGACTACGTTTGGATTGGAACAAGTAACGCTGGAGTTTTGAGGTTGGACAATACCGACGGAAGCTACATAGGAACCGTATCCGGATTGAGTTCAACCGACGTCAGTTCCTTGGCTTTTGACGATACAAATGGCTACTTGGTAGTTGGACATAGCCAATCTGGGATATCAATTATTGATACCAATCAGATGACATTAGTGGATACTATCACCACTTCGGATGGCCTAGATTCCGACCTAGTTAGAGCGGTCGCCACCAGATTTGGAATAGCATACATGGCCACTCCTGATAATGGAGTCATGCGAGTTGAATTATCAACTTCCACCATCATCGGCTCTTGGCAATCACTCGGCGCTGATGATTTGGACGCAACACCTGTAGCAGTTGACGGCGATGTGGTATACATTGGATTGTACGAGTTTGGAATTCTTGTTGTGGACAGACTAACCGGGGATATTACCGATCTTTGGAATCAGGATACAAACTCGCTGCCAGATGATGATGTATTATCCCTGGAGATGGATGATTTCGGAGGCCTTTTGGTCGGCTCACAAGGCTCATTCTCACGGTATGATGGCAGTACCTGGACCACATTGACAACCAGTGGATCATGGTGGAATCGACCAAATGTATTCTATGACGTAACCAGCGATGGAGACGGCCTTTATGCGGGAACGAATAGAGGAGCCTGTAAATGGAATTGGCAATATCAATTCCAAGACTGTGTAAGTTCGGGCGACGGCCTAGAAAGTCGCTTCGTCTACACAATAGAGATGCTAGCGCCTGACAGAGCATACACAGGCGGTAATCAAGGCGCTGGTATCGTAAACATGGACAACTTCAGCGTAATTGAGACTTGGACTGCAGGTGACGATACTCAGCGTGCTCGCACAGTCAAAGTTGACGACATCCTTTACCTTGGATTCGAAAACACGGGTATAGCTCGTTATGACTTAATCAACAATGAATGGCTAACAACTTGGGATGGCGATCAAGGATACATCAATGATGATGATGTAACCGCTCTTGTACCTGGTTTGACTTATGGTACCATTTGGGCTGGTGGTGACTT
>WTHI01000036.1:0-19138 GCA_011523185.1 Methanobacteriota archaeon | reverse complement strand
TCAAATTTTAACGAACGAGTTTTCATTGATTTTGCATCAATCACCATTAATTGTCCAGACAACGAATCACCAACATCCAGCAATATTTTGATTGCTTCAGCAGATTGTATGCTACCAACAATACCCGGTAGAACACCCAATACTCCTGCCTCGGCGCAATTTGGCGCTAATTCAGGAGGTGGTGCACTCGGAAACAAATCTCGATAATTTGGGCCACCATCGTAATTGAAGACAGTAACTTGGCCTTCGAATCTGTGAATGCTGCCAAAAACCCACGGTTTCCCCAGAATCTCACACGCATCATTGATTGTATATCTAGTGGGGAAATTGTCTGTACCATCAATTACCATATCCCAATCAGAGAGTAAATCCAAGGCATTATTCACATCTAGCCTAGTATTATGTTCAACGACTTCAATTTCCGGATTTAACTCTCGAATTCGATTAGCTGCTGACTCAACCTTTAGTGAACCAACAGCCGCTGTAGAATGAATTACCTGTCTTTGTAGATTAGTAATGTCGACTTTATCGTCATCGATTATTCCAATCTTTCCGACTCCTGCCGCTGCCAGATATAGCAAAGTTGGAGACCCTAATCCACCAGCCCCAACCACAATTACGGAGGATTTTTTCAATTTCTTTTGGCCCTCCTCTCCCATCTCTGGAAGAATCAAATGACGCGCATATCTAGCGCGCTCCTCTGGGCTCAATTGCTCGTCCACGGGCCTGAGAGAACACCACTCATTCATTTTGCCTTCGGCTCGCACGGCAGACTCAGAATGCACTTGATAAGTAGAGTCTAACAAATGCAACAGTGAATCCAAGTCGCCCCCATATACGTGTCAATACCTGTGCATTTTCCGATGAAATATCTCTACGGAACAACAGATTCCAAAGTCTTCGTACAAAATTTTGGTCTAATGGGTCATCAGGTCTTGGGATTCCCTTGAAGTGTCTTTCCAAATCAGAGAGAATACAAAATCGGCCTCGGAAAAACCAGAGTATTTCTGTGGCGGCATATAGAATGACAACTCCCCACCACATCCACTGATACGGACCTAACCAAAGTACAGCACACCAAAGTGTAACCACCGTGTGAGATAGATAGAACAAATCTCCTATCCGGTGAGATAGCCAACTTCTTTCCTGCCAGTCTTCTCGATTGCTGAAAACACCGAATTCAACCATTCTGTCACTTCAGTGTTGATCCTCTAACCATCGCTCCGCATCGATTGCGGCTTGACAACCCATTCCAGCGGCAGTAATTGCCTGTCTGTATCTTGTATCTACAACATCTCCAGCCGCAAATACTCCAGGTATGCTAGTCATTGTGTGCTCCTTTGGAATAATGTATCCAGAATCATCGGTTTCAATTTGATCATCAAGGAATGTCGTAATTGGTTTATGCCCTATTGCGATGAAAGCTCCAGTGCATGAAATCTCTTCAGTTGAACCGTCACGAGGATCTTCCAATACTGCTCCCGTGAGCCCTTTTTCATCAGAAAGCCACTTTTTCACGGAGCGGAAAGTCTTGATCTCAATCTTTGGATGATTCGCCGCTCTGTCATACATCACTTTTGAGGCGCGGAATACATCTCTTCGGTGGATGATTGTAACCTTGCTAGCAAATCTAGTCAGGAAAGTGGCTTCTTCCATTGCTGAGTCTCCACCCCCTACAACGATAATTTCCTCATCTCGGAAAAATGCCCCATCACAGGTTGCACAGGTGCTGATTCCTCGCCCCTTCTGTGCGTCTTCGCCTTCAGCACCTAACCAAATCGCCTCTGCCCCTGTGCAGATAATCAAAGTCTCAGCAAGAAATTCTTCTCCTTCAACCCAGACTTTGAATGGCCTCTCGCTGACATCGACTTTCTCGACGTTTTTATCATGAACCTCAAGGCCAAATCTTTCGGCTTGTTCTCTAAGTTGCATCATCATTTCTGGCCCACCTATACCTTGTGGATAACCAGGGAAATTTTCGATATCAGAAGTAAGCATTAACTGACCTCCTGATGCATATCCAGCGAACATCAAAGGCTCCAGCATTGCTCTAGCGGAATATAGGCCAGCAGTGTATCCTGCGGGGCCTGAACCGATGATGATTGTATTGCGGACCTTGTCGGACATAGGTTCTCCCAATGTCCGGCATTCTTTGAACATTGACTCTCAAACTTGACTGATATTTACCTGAATAATCACCCTCCGACAGTTTTTTCCGTACCAATTGGCGGGGCGAATTATGGTCTGGCGTCCTATTGAACCACCTGATTCAGTAGAGCAAGCAATTGCTGAAAACCACGCCACTTGGGACGAGATAGCCCACGTTCACGCTCAGGGGAGTGGCGCGGATTTTTACAGAATTGAACAATGGTTAGATGGAGAATGTAAGCTCGGGCCATGGGAAATTGAAGAAGTAGGGGATGTATCAGGAAAGTCTCTTCTCCACTTGCAATGCCATATTGGAACGGACACACTATCTTGGGCCCGACGTGGGGCGGTAGTGACTGGGCTTGACTTTAGTGAGAATGCCCTGATAGAAGCAAGGAGATTTGCAGACAAATTAGGAATTGAAAACTCACGATTTGTACACTCTAGCGTTTCTAATGCGGTGAGTGCTCTAGGAGAGGAGAAATTCGACATCCTTTACACGGGCAGAGGGGCACTGTGTTGGTTACCCGATTTGGATGAATGGGCGAACGTGTGTTCCAAACTAGTAAAGCAAAATGGGATTCTCTATCTTGAGGAGTCGTCTCCATTTGTCGGAACCCTTGAGCCAATGGAAACAACAGAGGGTGTATTCTTCGTGCCAAAATATGACCAATTTCAAGAGGGCCCAATTTCAGAAATTGGTGAGGGGACATATGCAGATCCTAATTGGCCAGGGGAGAGAGTTGCCCATTGTTGGGAGTATAGGTATGATACAATCATTAACGCACTGATAAAACATGGATTTAGGATAGAATCAATGGTAGAAAGGGACGAGTTATTCTTCAATCCATGGCCAGATATGTTTGAAACATCAAGGGCAAATTATTGGCGATTAAAGGAAGGAGAGGTACGCTTTCCGTTGTCTTTCACATTGAAAGCGATTAGAGAATAAAATCAGTTTTTCATCGAAACCACAGCACCTACTGCGGCACGAGCATGAGGTTCAAGCCGCGGCTCAATATGTTCTGGCTCGGCTCCTGGTCCAATAATTCCCAAACCTATTGGCTTGTCGTGCTTGATTTGTAGGTCGATTATTGCACGGGTAACAGATTGCCCCATAACTAACCCGTGTTGAGTCTCTCCACGCTCGATAATACCCAGTGTAATCGCACCATCCACATCCTCTCGAAGCAGTAGTCTTTCCAAAGCGAGAGGCGCTTCCATAGATCCTGGAACCCAAACAACATCTGTTAATTCCGAATTCATCATAGATGCTTCATCACGGGCAAATTCTAGCATTTTCTCGACTTCTTCTCTGTGAAAAGAACCGCAGACTGCAACTATTCTCATCTCTCTACCTCCATGCTTCGAATCGTGTCTACTACAGCTTGGGTTCTGGAGTCAACTTCAATATTCACTAAGTCACCCTCAGTCTTCGCTCCGATTGTAGTAATCCTCAGAGTTTCCGGGATAATATGTAGATTAAATCCCTCAGATTGTACTTCTCCAACCGTCAAGGACATACCATCAACTGCAACATATCCCTTCTCCAGAATGTATGGTTTGGTATCGGCTTGATGTTCGATAAGTAGGTCGATTCCTTCACCTTTCTGAGTTCTTTGTAGAATTCTCGCAGTGGACATAATGTGGCCAGAAAGAATGTGCCCTCCTAATTCGTCACCCATTCGTAGAGACCTCTCAATATTCACTCGACTACCCTGCTGAAGCAAGCCCATTGTGGTACGCTCCAAGGTTTCAGGTATTGCTTCAAACCGAACATGGCCATCTATTGCAGAAACCACAGTCATACAAACGCCATCTATTGCCACGCTTGCACCTATTTCTAAATCATCATCATAACCACCTAGGTCAACAACAATCGAACGGACCTCTTCTCCTTGCTCGGTTGCAACAACCTCGCAAGACGCAGCCACAATGCCTGTGAACATTCTCAATCCTCCTCGTAAGGGCCGCCGGTCTCACCAGACCAGAGATCAATAATCCGAGCAATGATTTTCCTTGTTCCGTCGAGGTCGTCTGCTAATCCTTCGACCCTTCTTACCTCGACATTCCCCCAACCATTCTCCTCCAATCCTTTCTTGATTGAGTCTCGTGAATGCTTCTGGTCGTAACCTAATGCGATGACATCGGGTTTCACTACTTCTAAGATATCAAAAATAGGTACACTTGGAGGGTTTCCTACAATTGCCTCATCCACAGGTTTCAACCCCATCACCATGCGTCTTCTAAGGTCTTGATTAGTTACAGGCTCGTGTTTTTGTTTCCTTACAGTGTCATCATGAGCGACTACTACAATCAACTCGTCACCTAGGGACTTTGCTTGTTCGACATAATGCAGGTGACCTGCGTGTAGTAGATCGAAAACTCCGACCGCCATGACCCGAACCATCTATCTCTCCTCTCAGTCAAATATCCTCAATGCTTCGGTCAATCTTCAATCCCTAGAGCCGTTAGTAAATCATCACCAGTAATCATGGGTATGTTGTGTAATTCAGCGTACTGTCTGGCTGCCTCAACACTCAGGGCTTTATCTCCATCTGGTTGTAACATCTCAGCTCCAATGGTGGCTGGAACGTGTCCAGAGAGTCTCGCTATTGCAACAGCTAGTTCAGTATGGCCTTGTCTAGTTTTCAGCCCACCAGGAGATTCTCTGCAGACAGGAATATGTCCGGGAGTCCTAAACTCAGAACCTAGCGCCTGCTGAGCAGTTTCTTCAGTTGCATTTGCCTGCATCATCTCTCCTGCTAACTCCCCAAACCTTCGCGTGGTTAGCGCACGGTCCCTATCGGTAATTCCAGTGTAGGTTTCTCTATGATTCAAGGACAGGGTGAAGGCAGAGCGTGAGTCATATTGTAAGTCGTCAGTGATTAATTTACCAAGAACTGGGTTTTCCGCTACAAGTGCGGGATGGGTATGAATATCCTGTAACCAAGGAAGACCGAATAGGCTGCCTATTTCATCACCGACTGCTAAGAATAGAAGTCCTCCACAGTCCTGTCTCAATCTTCGCATAACCGCTGGACTGGCTGCTGTTGCAGGCCATAGAAGGTCGGTTTCGCATTCTCTGAAATCAGAATCGAAAACCATCACTGGCTGGCCTTGCGAGAAGGCTTGGATAGCATTTTCAACATTCGACTGCATGTTTCTTCCGACCCGGTGTTGGTACCCGTTATTTTTGGTCCTTTGTTCTCACCGTAGGGTTATCATACCTGAGTCATCAGACGATTCATGGGTGGATATCGAGCCCCGCTAAGGGTTGACCTAGCAGGAGGTTGGACGGACCTAGCACCGTACACTCATGACCATGGAGGGGAAGTGGTCAACTTCACAATAGACAAGTGGGTTACAGCAACTCTTTCTGGAGATGGAAATGTCGATTTCCAATTTGATGTTCCTGCAGGTTCAGGACTTGGGACTAGCGGTGCTTTGAATGTAGCAAAAATTGCCACCCTAGGAGTTGATGATGTAAGCGACCTAGGTGCAATTGCAGAATTAGCCTTCGAAGCAGAAACCAATGCAGGTAATCGTTGTGGCCGTCAAGACCAATGGGCATCGGCACATGGTGGATTCAATCGATTTCTATTCATAGGAGATGGAGTTGAACAATTACCATTTGAACCAGCCCCCTCTGCAAGAAAATGGCTGCAAAAGCATCTGATTATTGCACATAGTGGAATACAGCATAAATCGGGAGATATGCAAGAATTAGTTTGGTCCAGATATGATGCAGGCGATAAGAGTGTGATCAACGGCCTTCACACTATTCGCTTAGCCACCAAAATGATGGCCGATGCCCTTCAACGAGACAATAGACAGTTGGTCGTAGACGCCCTAAATGAAATCTGCAAAGGAGTCGATTTACTAGACCCTTCGATACATCAACCATTTCGAGATACAATCGAGCCAATGCTTGCAGATGGTTCAGTAATGGCTTGGAAAGCTCTTGGCGCTGGAGGAGGTGGCTGTGCCGCCCTCCTTTGCAACCCAATGAGTCTAAATTTGGTGCATTCTAAATTATCTGAGGTAGGTTGGCAAATCATCGATTGGGAGTATGATGATTCTGGTTTGGCTGCAATTTGAACCGAACCTTGTTGGGCGAACCCTCAAACGCTACTTTCTGCCCCCAAACCCATGCGCTATGCAAGTAGAGGCCTTTCCTTAGCAGCAGTCTTACTTCTCTCTGTAAGTCTTCTTTCCGTTTTTGTTGTAGCGCAAGATGGCCAAAATAATCATCCGACAGAAGAACAACCCTACATGTACTTCTGGGGTTCTGATGACCTATCTGAATGTTGGAGTAATTTCGATAATGCATCAACCGGATCTTCAAGTTCTGGATTTGGTGAAATTGCATTTCCGGCTGGTGATGATGTATCTGTGGAGTATTCTTGTAATATGCAATCAGCCTTTACAGATGATTTTCTTCTAGCAATTAACGAAACTATTTCCATGAGGTTGAAATTTAATATTGAGTCTGGAAATTGTGGAGGCGATTGTACCGATCTAACTCTAACTCTATCTAGAGGGCAAGAAGAAATCGATCAGTTTGTACAATCCGCGAATTCAGTTAACAATGGTAATGACTTCACTACTCAGTGGGACATTTTAGTGGATGATTCCGTTAGAACATGGGACAAGGACACCATGCTTACATTGACAGTTGAATATTCAGTATCGGCTCAGGGTGGGCCATTATGCGAAGACCCTCCTGGGCCCGTAGGACCAATTGCGGACTGTTCCGGTAATTTCCGCATGTACTATTCAGAGGATGGTGGTAGTCCAGGAGACGTTTATGCAGAATTCCCAATTTACGTATCATTGACAGATGCTAGCAATAATGTTGGAAAGACCTCGGTTGGACCCGTTGCCTTCTTCATACCATTCCTAGCGATCACTGCTCTCCTAGGTGTAGTTGCTGTTAGAGAGGGTTGGAAGTCAGAATCAGACGAGCCATTTTATTCGAATGCGTTTGATATAGAACGTTACAAATCGATGCCTTCTAATGCCGTATCATCAACAAAATCAGGATGGTCTGAATGGAGGAAAGGCGGGCCTCTTACGGAAAATAAAACTCGGAGAGTGATTACTCTCTGTATTCTCTACTTCGCTCAAGGATTACCTTGGGGTTTTGCAAGTGTTGCTTTCGCGGCCTACTTGGTAGAAAATGGAACCGAAGTCAAGGATATCGCAATTCTATTCGCCACTGTAGCATTACCTTGGACATTCAAATGGATTTGGGGGCCAGTTGTTGATTCTGTATTTATCGAAAGATTTGGTCCACGTCGACAATGGGTATTGTTCGCCCAAACCGGTATGGCGGTTAGCCTAGGTGGTTTGTTGGTTATTGATGCAACAATTGGTGATTTGAATAATGAAATTGCATTAGTAACTAGAGTATTATTCATTCACAACATCTTTGCTTCACTGCAAGATGTTGCTACCGATGCCCTAGCTGTAGAAATTCTTCAACCAGATGAAGTAGCTAAGGTGAATGGTTTCATGTTCGCTGCAAAGCGACTTGGAATTATTATTGGTGGTGCAGCACTAGGAGTACTTGTAACTAAGATTGGTATTATTGGAGTTATAGTAGCCTCAATGGTGCTTCTGCTGATGGTCGCATGGTTCCCACTAACCATGATTGAAAAGCCGGGAGTGCAATTATTCCCATGGTCAAAGAAGGCTGGTGTAATTGAAGCAGAGATTATTACTCACGATGTGGAAGATCATGAGGAAGAAGAAGAAGATATTTCAACACCTTGGATTGAAGAAGAGGACTTCAAAATCGCACGGATTGTGGGTTATTCGGTATCAGAAACCAGAATTTCTATTCCTGCAATGCTCGGAATTATTGGCCTTTCAGTTTGGTTTTTGGGCTTTGCAATTGATGTATTCACCATCGATTGGAATCTCGGAGCAAATCTCAGAGAATTTACTAACCCGTTCTCGTACCTTTTCATAATTCTTGGATTATCGACATTAGGGATTTCGACGATAATGAATCAAATTGAGGATGCGAAAGAATTACCTAAAGTTCCAAATCCTTTCTCGATACTACCATCGGGTACCAGAACTACCGTCGCTAGAACTTCGTTTTATCTTGTCAAGGCATTTTCGGTTCGTTCCGCATTCTTACTAATATTCCTATGTTTGTTATCAGAGTTGTATTACTTTGTAGTTCCGATTGTCATTGACATTTTCATCAATGAAGCTGGTTGGTCACAGGCTAAGTACAACGCCATTGTTGGCGGAGTAGTAGTCTTCGGTGCAATGTTTGGACAAATCTTTGGAGGGCTTCTGGGAGACAAGTTTGGAACTAGGAGAGTTGCTATGGTTGGATTCCTTCTGCTCGCATTAATTAATGCCCTTCTTGCTCTACTTGAACCTTTATGGACAAATACTACTGTGATGACAATATACCTAATTTCTCAGGCATTCATAGCAGGAATTGCCTGGATCTGTATCATTTCCTTATCCATGAGACTGACCTGGAGTAAGGTAGGTGGCACTCAATTCACTGCCTACATGTCACTATTCAATCTCTCAGGTGTAGTGGCCTACGGATTTACCGGAAGGATGATTGAAATCTTCGACTATAAATCCGCCATTTACATCGGTGCTGCTTTAACAATGATTTCCGCAATAATGCTGATTTTCATTGATGAGGACGAAACAGACCGAGTCTTAGAAGGTCGTTTAGGAGACGGCGATGAGGATGAGGATGAATGGTGGACGGATGAGGGAGAATCTATGGAGGGTGCAGAGCTTGGCGAGCATGCAACAGTGGCTTGATTCATGTGAAACGGATTTCCTGATTTTTTCACAAACAGTGTGCTATTACTGCACACGAGCGAAAAATTTCCTCGATGCAAAAGGCCTAACTTTCACAGAGGTAAATTTTGACCATGAAGGAGACCTTCGATGGGAAGTAGTCGATGCAACAGGGCATCGTACCGTTCCAGTCTGCTTTGATCTCAGGGGAGAAAAACCAATCTTCATTGGTGGCTCTGATCATTTGATGGATTACCTTGGCTGAATTGACTAAATCGAATCAGCCATTCTCTGAATTGAATTTTTCAGTTCATCTAACTGGTTCAAATTGACCATGTGGCCTTTTTCATGCTCAAGGCGAGTAACTGGCCATCCAGCCGATTCATAGATTTCCGCGTGTTCTATAGCTACTTCTAGAGGCACAAGATGATCCTTTCTTCCATGCATCCAAACGACTTCTCTTGGCTTAAGGAAGGGAAGTGATTCTGTCAAAAAATCTGGCCTAACGGTCTTTGTTCCAATTAGAACAAGACCAACTATTCTCTCATGGAAATCTGTTTCCAAAAGCGCAGAGGCAATCGCTCCACCCTGAGAAAACCCTCCGATAATCACAGGCCCATTTGGAATCTCTCGAATCACCCTCTGCATCGAATCCTCGACTTGTGTTTGAGATTCTGAGTCCAATGGTAGAGTTGGATCTTCAGCTCGTAACCACCAAGCAAACCCACCCCTAGTTGGATGTTCAATCTCTGCTTGCGGACAGATGACATTCCAACCATTGGGTGCCAGACTCTCTGCAAGTGGTTGCATTTTCTCTGAAGTTCCAGTCATACCATGTAGCATGACGAGAGTTCCAGAGGTCATTTCGACACCTCAGAGTGTCCAAGAAAAGGTAATTGCACCGGCGATAATTAGTCGAAGATCTGAATCGCCGGTAAAGGTCAAGGTAAGCGTATATTCCTCACTTGGGTAGGGAATAGTTCCCAATGTACCGTATTCTTCTGCACCCGGACCCCAAGTTCGTTGAAGGGCGGATACCGATGTGTGGTCTCTAAGTGTCAGGCTGATGCTTGAACTCCCACTTCCACAGGCTGCGTCTAGGTAGTACACCATTTCATCCCACTCTCCATCGCTAGGATGGTCACTTACGAGGAATGTATCTCGTATCTCAAAATCAGTACCAGCATTTTCCCAAGTTTCGGAGTACAGGTCCCCTCCACGAATGAAGAAGACCTCGCCATCATGACCTTCGCCATCTTCTGTGTGTCCATTTGTTGCTAGCATCATTCGTAACTGCTCAATCCCTTCGGAATCGGTCCAGATAAATGACGAAAAGAAACCAATTTCTGTGTTGAAGGTGTAGTCGAGTCTAGCGCCATCAGAAGCTTGTGCAGACATTGTTGCATGGTTCTTGCCTACATCTAGGGCAGTAGCAGTCCAATCGTTAGTGAATAGTGAAAATGCCCAAGAATCCCCTTCTGAAATTGGGAAGGTCAAAACAGGCTGAGGCATTCCATTTTCGTAGGCACTTAGATTGTCGTGTGTTATTCTGCCGAGAAATGGGTTATGGTTGAGAACAGCGTGTCTTCTTGCCTCTCCTATAGATGAGATTGCCAACATGTAGGCAGTTCCATCTTCTTCGCTATCCGAGGCAACTACCAATCGGGCAGTATCATCGGTGTATTCTGGTGTAGAGAATGTGTATAGCCACCAATCTCCAATGTGCCAAGTTGGCACATCAATTGTGTGATCTGAACCTCCACTTCCACCTGAATCAGTTAGCCCTGCACAGCCGGCAACACTGGCCATAATCAACAACATGGTCAGGCCAATGGCACCGCTCCGCATGGTCGACCCTAAGGACAGACTCTCAAGAGTCTGACGCTTCAGCGTCCAAACATGTTTGGGCAATTTATGCAATTAAACTAGCGATAACAACCGATACGATTGACATCAACTTGATTAGAATGTTTAGTGAAGGTCCACTGGTGTCCTTGAACGGGTCACCAATAGTGTCACCGACTACTGCTGCAGAGTGAGCCTCATCGCCCTTTTCAGCGCCAGGAATCTCACCTTGCTCGATCGCCTTCTTTGCGTTGTCCCATGCTCCTCCAGCGTTTGCCATGAATAGAGCCAACAGAACACCAGTTGCGGTTGCGCCAGCGAGAGTTCCTCCCAGGGCTTCAGGCCCGAGGATTACTCCTATTACTACAGGGCTTGCTACAGCAACTAATCCTGGCAAAATCATCTCTCGAAGGGCTGCTTGTGTAGAAATATCAACACAAGTTGCACTGTCAGGTTCGACACCTTCACGTCCCTCCAACAATCCATCAATTTCTCTGAATTGTCTGCGTATCTCAGTAATCATGTCTTCAGCCGCGCGACCTACAGACTTCATGGTCATGGCTGCGACTAGGAATGGAAGTGCACCACCAATTAGCAGACCAATTACAACCTCTGGATTGGTTAGGGAAAGATCTGCTGCCTCAAGTCCTGCACTGGTCTTGTATGCAGCAAATAGTGCAAGAGCGGTCAATGCTGCACTACCTATCGCGAATCCTTTTCCGATTGCTGCGGTCGAGTTTCCGATTGAGTCTAGGCCATCTGTGATTTCTCTCACTTCTTTTCCGAGCCCTGACATCTCTGCGATTCCACCAGCATTATCTGCCACAGGTCCGTAAGCGTCTACTGTCATGGTAACACCAACAGTTCCTAGCATTCCCATTGCGGCCATTGCAATTCCGTAAAGGCCTGCATCGCCACCGCCCATTACATCATTTGCAAAGTAAATTCCACCAGCCATTAGAAGAACAGGGATGAATACAGATTGCATGCCTACAGCAAGACCTGCAATCGCATTGGTTGCACTGCCGGTCTTGGAAGCCTCTCCGATGTATGGAATAGCTTGTACCTTAATTCCGAATACTGGTTCAATTCCTGTGTAGTATTCGGTAACTAGTCCAATTAGAATACCAACTAGTGATCCAATTGCCACTGCCTGAATTACCGTAGTGTCTAATTCCAGATAGTCTAGAGTGAAGTATCCTCCACCAATAAATAGAGCTGCCCCAATGAATGTGGTGTTACGTAGTGCAGCTCCAGGATGCATGTTTTTCATTCCAGCAATTGAAAATACTCCTATAATGGATGAAATATATCCTACAACAGCCAGAGCGATTGGAATCATTAGGTAATCCGCACCCAGGTCATCGCTAGCCTGAGCGATAACCATAGCAGCGATGATTGAACCTACGAATGACTCGAAAATATCAGCACCCATTCCAGCGACGTCACCAACATTGTCTCCAACATTGTCAGCGATTACACCAGGGTTGCGTGGGTCATCCTCCGGAATACCTGCTTCTACCTTACCAACAAGGTCTGCACCTACATCCGCGGCCTTGGTGTAAATTCCTCCACCAACACGAGCGAATAATGCGATGGAAGAAGCACCCATTCCGAATCCAGCGACGTTCTCAACAGATAGGAATCCGTCTCCGCCAACTGGGTCTGTCATGTAATACATTAGGGAGATTCCAAAGAGGCCGAGTCCGCCTACGGCAAGTCCCATTACCGCTCCACCATTGTATGATGTAGTGAGAGCCGCTGCTTGACCACCGTTTGCCGCTGCTTGCGCTGTGCGACCATTAGCACTAGTAGCGGATTGCATTCCACTAAATCCAGCCGCTACACTACAAAGAGCACCGATGATGAAAGCGACCATGGTTTCCAAACCAAGACCGTTATCTTCGCCACCAGCGAATAATAATCCAGCAACAACGACTATGAAAATCGCCAGCATTCGATATTCTGCCATTAGGAAGGCCATGGCGCCATCCTGAATTCTTCCAGTGATAGTTGCTACTGTTTTGTTTTCAATTTCGATTGAATCAACCTTTCGATATAGCATGAATGCTATGAGCAGTCCTAGTATTCCTGCTCCCATTCCCATCATTCCAATTTGTTCTCCGTCCATAATATCACCAATTAGGTTGAGTCGCCGACCTAGGGTCCCTATTTAATCCGAATCCACAATAATCGCCCCTACGGGGCGGAGATTATGCTTGATAGCGACCTACGACCGTCGCGAATGAAGACAATATACTGGCTCCATCATGTTCCCCTTTGAAAGAAGCTAATTCTTCATCGCTTATGTGGCCCCATTCGTGAGCACGCTCAATTCTTGCTCTAGCAGCCTCTGGATGAAATTGTATTCCCCACGAAGGCAAGGGCTCCCCGTCTTCGGAAAGAACTCTAACCGCAGTAACTCCGTTATGGCTTGTTGAGCATAGAAGAGAACACGATTCTGGAACGCTCATTACGTGATCTTGATGGGTGAATAATCCTGCAACACAAGAATCATCCGAAACATGTGAGGTAAGCAATTCATCATCTACTCCAATTTCAGTGAAGTCCAAGTCCCAAATCCCACTTGAAAGGGAGTCGGCACGCTCGATGGTTGCACCTAGAGCGTGGCAAAGTAATTGGTGACCGAAGCAAATTCCTAATGTTGGCCTACCCGCATTTGCAGAGGCTCGAACCAAGGATGCCGTGGGAGCCATCCAATCCTCCCACATGCTAACATTACGGCGTGATCCACTACAAACTACGGCATCCACGGCGATGGAATCTAGCCAATTTGCCATATCTTCATCATTTTCGACCATCGGCATAACAATTCTTCGAAATGAAACTGTTCTGCCTTCTAATTCAACGGTGGTCGATTGCCAGAAGGGGAAATCATCATCCCAATGAGGAACGTCTTCCTCCGAAAGCGGCACTTCTCCTGCTTCTGCTATTTTACCAGCCTCAAAGGATTGCATTTGAGGAGTTACAAGAAGCAACTCTACATCTCCTGCTGCTGCAAATGGCCTCACAACCTCCTGATTTCCTCCATGTCCGAAAGTCTCTCGCTCGACCAGCAGGTCGACCATCAGAACCCTGACCATGTCCGCCACATCGATGGTCAGCCCACCAATGGTTCAAAGCACCTCGCCTAGTAGCCGCTATGAGGAAATCACGTGGCTGAAGTCGATAAGGAACTCATTCTACAGTCCGTAGGGCCGGTCCAAGCAATTTTGGACGCACATGATGGAATTGTCAATGTAGTCGACACTACAGATGGAATAATCATGATTTCACTAGAGGGTGGCTGCACAGGTTGCAGTTCAACCCCCATGACTGCAATGCAGATTTATTATTCATTGATGAAACTCGATGAAGTAAATGATGTAATCTTCGTCAATGGCGAACTTCCTGCCTACATGCGTGCATTTATCGACGACAAATTAGGTGTTGAAAGAACCGAAGAATAGAATCAGTCTTCATCTCTTTCTTGTTTTCTCATCCTCATTATTTCGTGAGGGTTGATTTCACCTTGAACATCTTGGCCCTTGATGTTTAGAGATCCTGCCGCAGCCACGATTAGAGCAGTCATTGCAAATGGTATTGCAACATTGCGTGAACCCCATAATTCTCCGCCAAGATGATGTAGAGAAAATAGCAAAATTGCAGAGGTCACACACAAAACAAAGATCGTTTTCTGAGCAAATGCTTCTCCCCACTCAGCTCGAGTAAATGTTCCGATACTCATCCAAAGCAACATAGCGATGCCGCAAAGGGTAATCGAGGCGGTTTCCAGAGTTGCGAGTAACTCCACATCTTTCCGATTGGGTGTGCATTTGTGAGTCTTGGGTTCAATAGTGCTGATGGACATCCTCAAGGGCCGAGAATCCCCGTTAGGTACATGGCGAAGGTCAAGGGTTGGAGTCTACCCAAGCCTAGAAGCACAGGTCCTCCTTTCCAAACCAAGTCATCTGTAGTTGCTGTGATGGAACAAGTAGGAGTGCTACTGGAACTAGATGGAGCCAATGTGTTCAGGGTTAGAGCATACCAAAATGCCAGCCGTGCCTTGGCTTCCATGGAAGAAGATCTGCTAAGTGTTGTACAAGATGGAAGGCTGGTTGAGGTCAAGGGAATTGGTAAAGGGATCAGTGGCTTAGTAACAGAGGCTGTGATGGAAGGTACTTGGGGTGATTTACCTCAATTATATGCAAAAATTCCTCCCGGTTTAATCGAAATTGTAGGGATACCAGGATTGGGTCCCAAACGCGCCCGAGTAATGTATGAGGAACTTGGAGTGGATTCAGTTGAATCGTTGAAAATAGCATGTGAAATGGGCCATGTAGCTCCTCTGTCCGGTTTTGGAGAGAAGAGCCAACAAAAATATCTCGAAGGAATTGAATTATTGCGCCGCTACCAAGGCCGTTCACGAATGGACGTAGGCCTGATGTTTGGCCGTGCACTGGAGTCGAGGGTTGCGGCTATTCCTGGAGTTTCTCGCGCGCAACTTGCAGGTAGTGCACGGCGTCGCAGAGAAACAATTGGAGACCTAGATATCGTAGTTGCAGCAGAACCCGCTGATCATGATTCAGTCGTCAAGGCTATTCTATCTCTTCCTGGAATTGCTGAGGTAAAGGGTTCTGGTGAGTCAAAGGTTAGTCTGATTTTGGAACAAGATATGCTATCTGGTGCTGAATCAGCAGGAAGTCTTGACGCCCAACTTGCGGAATCTATGATGGAGCGAAGTGGAGATGCGACAATCGATGCTCAAGTCAGAATAGTCCCCCCAGAAACGTTCCCATTCACTTTAGCCTACTTCACAGGGTCCAAAGAACACAATATCCGAATGCGTCAACTGGCAATTGACCGAGGCCTTAGATTGAATGAATTTGGCCTATTTCCTGAGAAAGAGGCTGGCGACGCAATAGGAATGGAGGCGGCCAAATATACTCTTGAATGTGCAGATGAGAAGGATATCTATCGTCATCTAGGGCTAGATTGGGTTCCTCCTGAAATGCGTGAAGATACAGGTGAAATTGAAGCCGCTGAATCTTCATCTCTTCCAAATTTAATCCAACCCGAACAAATTCGCGGAGCACTTCACAATCACACTGTCGCATCTGATGGAGTGAACACATTGGAAGAAATGGCGGCGGCTGCACAAGAATTAGGTTGGGAGTATCTTGGTATTGCCGACCACTCTGAAATGCTCAATATCGGTGGTCGACAAATCGGTATTCCTGCGGATGGAATACCAGTACAAGCAGGAATGATTCGTGCACTCAATGAAGGCTGGGCTGACGCAGGAGAGGATTTCCGAATATTCCATGGTTCCGAGTGTGACATATTAGTTGACGGTGGCTTAGATTATCCAGATGAAACGCGTCAATCGATGAGTCACATAGTGGGCTCAGTACACGCTTTAGGTAGTTGGAGAAATCGAGATGAAATTGAAAATACTGAAGCACTAATTCGGGCTATAGAAAACCCTACTTTCACCATCTTAGGCCACCCAACTGGAAGAATATTACAGGGTAGAGAAGGATTCCCTGTCGATATGCATGCCGTGTTAAGAAGAATGGGGGAACTCAATTCTGAAGGTGAATTGAAAGCCGTTGAAATTAATGCATCTCCATATAGATTAGATCTAGATTGGAGACTCTGCAATTATGCAAAACAGCAGGGAGTCCCAGTTTGTATCAACCCTGATGCACATGGAACTGAAGGTTTAGCTGATGTTTGGTATGGAGTTCAAATCGCTCGAAAAGGTTGGCTAGAAGCAGCGGATGTACTGAACACAAAGACGGGATCAGAGATGGAAGATCTACTGGGACTCTGACGAAGGTTGATGACTATTGTATTCTAGCCACACTCATGCGTCCAATGCGAGGACTAGTGTTTGGAACCGTTTCATTGCTGCCTGCATTATTTGCTGGTATACTCGCCTACTTCGTTTTCGGAGGTAGTGCTGGAGATGAATGGGAGACTTGGATGTACGGTCCATGTTACTTGGTTCCTGGGTTGATTGTGGGTGGTTCACTTTACCTCGGACTTCGGGATGAGGGGGAAATCAACTAATGAAAAGAGCCGATAAGGCTAACAAAATCGGGGCACAGCTAGACAAATTATACCCTGAAACTCCAATTCCTTTGGACCATACTGACCCATACACTTTGTTAGTAGCGGTAATGCTTTCTGCACAGACAACGGACAAGAAGGTAAACGAGGTGACTCCGGCTTTGTTTGCAAGAGCAGACAATCCAGAAAAGATGGCCTCTTTGGAAGTTGAAGAAATTCAGAGTTTAATCCGAGAAATCGGACTCGCGCCAACCAAAGCCAAGAATCTCAAATTAATGGCAGAACAAATACTGCAAGAGGGAGGAGAAATTATCCCGGATTGGGAATTCTTAGAATCACTTGCAGGTGTTGGACACAAGACTGCTAGCGTGGTTATGGCACAGGCATTCGGAGTGCCCGCCTTTCCAGTTGACACACACATCCACCGCTTAGCAAGTCGTTGGGGTTTGTCCAAGGCGCGTAATGTTGAACAAACTGAAAGGGATCTGAAGGCTGTTTTTCCAATTGATACTTGGAATCGTCGTCATCTGCAAATCATTTTCTTCGGACGGGAATACTGCCCAGCACGCAACCACAATCTCTCTGACTGCCCAATTTGTGGCTGGGCGGCCAGTAAAAAACGAATTCGAGAAGAAGCAAAGCGATAGAAAATCAATGTCTAACTAACATCCAGACACCCGTGATACATAGTGCCGCTCCACCAAGTAGCAATGAATATTGTATTGAAGAAAGAAGGTCCCGTGAATCTCTTCCATCCTGACATTGTCCCTCATCCCAGCCGGTAATTTGTCCAATTTGTCCACTCGTGCTATCGCAATTTTCTTCTAACTGATTATCGATGTAATCAATCCCCATACCTGCTCCAAACCAACCAATCAGAAATAACACTCCGACAATTAGCGAAAGGGTCCCCGAAATCTTTCCTGCTTTACCCATACCACTAATCAGACAGCCTTGTTTCTTCAATGCTCCCAATACGAGCATTCATCACCCCCGTTTATGTGGGGAAATTATGAGCGACGAGTTGGTGAATTTTGAGGTTGGCCAAAACGCCCCAGATTTTGAAGCCGAATTGACAGACGGAACCACGATTAGGCTAAGTGAAATTCTTCATGGAGGAGAAAAAGTAATTCTATACTTTTATCCAAAAGATTCTACACCTGGATGTACTAAGCAAGCCTGTGATTTTAGGGATAATTTTGACAGACTAAAAGCAGTAGGATACCGAGTTATTGGTGTTTCCAAGGATTCAGCAAAATCCCATTCCAACTTCATACAGAAGCATGACCTAAATTTCGAATTAATTGTTGACCAGGACATCGAGTTACACAAGAAGTACGGTGTTTGGAGGGAGAAGATGAATTATGGGAAGACATACCTAGGGGTCTCTCGTTCTACTTTCGTTATTGATCTGGATGGAAACTTCGAATTTGTTGGATACAATGTCAGAGCCACTGGTCATGTTGACAGGCTAATGAATGAACTTGGAGTTGAGGGTTAATGGATATTGACGAACGACGAAAAGTGGTATCAAGATACCTTCGTCGTTGCGTCACATACTCCGATGCTTCTATCGCTCGAAAAGTATCGAGAAAAGAAGATCCCACGGAGATTGCTCGGTGGCAAGCATTCCGTGAATTCACAGCATATTCTGCCTCTGAGATGGAATCAGGCGCCCTAGATACTTGGCTAACCGACGAAGATGGGGATCCACCACCCCCTCCAAAGATAGGAGACGGTTCATACAAAATCGATGTTGACGCCTTAGGATTTAGAGAACGGAGAGCATGGCTTGCCTCTATACTAATGCCAAAGCCAGTTGTTCTTGTCGGCACCAAATCAAAATCAGGCGTTGAAAACATAGCACCGATGTCTTCAATCAGTATTGTCTCAAATCACCCTCCTCTTCTAGCCCTGTCATTATCAACCAATAGAGAGGGTAGGCCTAGAGATACATTGGTGAACTTACAGGAAGAAGGAATAGGTTCCAAAGCCTCGATATTTATCTTGAATGCAGATTTAGAATCTGCAAGCGCTGTAAACAAAACTGTCAAACTTGTGCCTAGAGAAAAATCAGAATGGGACCTCTTACCTGAATCACCACCAAATTATGATTCAGCATTATGTGCAATTAAATGCAAAGTGGTAGATTTCTATTCTCTTCCAGAAGATGCTGTCGGAACTCTAGTAATTCTTAGAGTGGAAGAAATCGAGGCACCAGAAGGGGTAGATTCCGAATCAATACCTATGAAACTATTCCAGATAGGTTTCGACAAACTTGGTC
>WTHI01000019.1:0-19313 GCA_011523185.1 Methanobacteriota archaeon | reverse complement strand
TTAGCACATCAAAATCATTGTAATCGGGGTGCAAATCTTTGATGGAAATCAAACCGTCACGGCCTGATTTTTGGGTTAAATCCGCATAACCTCTGTGTGTGAGGAATAGTGCTGAGACCAAGGCAGTAACCTGTGCTTCGGCCTCCGCTTCATCGAACTCTAAACCACCTTCTACCGATTTATCTCTAAGGTAGGTTGCAATATCCTTCAGATCGACCGCCATATCGCCTTCATCTGATCTATCTCTGAGGGCATTCCAAGTTCGTCGAAGGTCTGCTTCCAAATCCTCGATATGAAGGCTACCGGAGAATCTAGCCCTTGCCTTAGCATGAGCTTCTCTCCTCTCCTTGGCGATTTCCTCTCTGAGTTTCAAATCCTCTGAGATTTGTTTAGCACTCTGTAATCCCATTAGTAATTCACCAAGAGTTACGGGGCGGCTTTCCTCTCGATGAATTCTACCTTCGAACATCGAAGGAAGCACATTGTCCGCCGCACCTGTCATAACTCCTACAGAGAAGTTGTAATCATCCTCAGTGAATTCTGTCTCCCAGCCACTTACATCAAAGTCTAGGAATTCTTCTTCGAGTTCATCCCATGCTCGATCTTGTCTCTCGATAAGTGTCGATGATTGGCCTCTTAGAATCTGCCAAGCCATCCTGATAAGTCGACCACAGGTTGGTAAATCGATATTGTCAGCAGTTTTGATTCGCTGCTCAAACATCTCTAGGAAACTTGTAAGGTCTACATCCCAAGGATCTAGGTCCTTAGATCTGAATAATTGGAATACCAAAGCCACCGAACGGTCGAATGGGTCGATTAGGAATTGATGTTCTGCCTCTTCAAGAGCTGCTAACTCGACCAATCTGTCTAGATAACGACTGGTTTCGAGGTCCTCTTCGCCTTGCAGTAATCGTGCGACGATATCGTCCCTCATAGCAGTGGCATCGAAGACTGTCATTCTTCTCTCTCCAACTCCTGCTCTACGACCGCCTCGCTGTCAACCTCTTCTTCTTCCTCTTCGGGAGTAGGAATTGCCGCTTCCTTCTCTGCGATATCTTCGCTCCACTCATCGGTTCTTTCCTTTAGAGAAGCCATTGTTGATTCGTTAGATTCTAAGTCATCTTCTTCGGCATCCTCGGATACTTCGACTCCTGCCCTATCTGCAAGACCACCAAGACTCAACGGACGATCCATTGGTTCAGGCACCTTTGGCATAGTCTCGGCACTCGGCAAATCAGTCATGCCTTCCTTTGCACTTTGTGCTTCCTTCAACGCCTCTTGCTCCGCCTCAAATTCTTCTCCAAGTTCTATTGCTGCAGCCCTGTCGAAGTCTGCAATTCGGCGGCTGCATCCATCTCCGGCGTGAGTTATTCCAATGTGATGATCAGCAAGTGTTAGGCTGACCTTCCTTAGAGTCACCATGATGAATTGAGCGTGAGTACTGCGAATCCTACAGAGTGTAGCGATTCGCTCAGCGTTGAATGGATCTAGATTTTGGTCGACCTCATCAAAGTAGTAGAATGGACTTGGCTCGTAATCCTGAATCGCGAAAACGAAAGCAAGGGCTGCCATGGATTTCTCTCCGCCGGAGAGGAAACTTCGACGAGTCCTCTTGCTCTTCCCTGGAGGGATACAAGCCATTCTGAGTCCACCCTCAAACGGATTCTTGGTATTCTCAAGTTGCAATTCACCCTCTCCACCGGGTTGTAGCAGCCTGTAGGCTCGAGTGAAGTTACGGTTGACTTCGTTGAAGACCGCCAGAAGTCTTGTCTTCCTCTCTTCTTCGAGTTGTTCTGCAAGGCTGACAAGCATGGCGTGTCTTTCCTTGCAGAGTTTTCCATCGGCGACGAGTCCAGCGATTCTCTCTACGGTTATGTCGTAGTCTTCTATCGCTAGCATATTCACGTCGCCGAGTTGGCCGAGGCGGCGATCAAGGCCCTGCACCCCCTTCTCCGCCTCGGCCACTGTTGGCAATTGAGTGTCTAATGCAGGAATTTCGATTTCGTTCTCGGCCAGTTCGCTCTCTAATTCGGCCAAGGTCTCTTGTTTGTTCCTTATGCTCTCAACGAGACCTTCCAATCTCGACTTGATTGTTTCACGCTGAGTCTGCATCTGTTCTATATGAGCACGGAGACTAGCTCTTTCGTCGACAATCTCGTCCTTACGCTCGCTGAGAATTTGATGCTCTTCATTAAATTGTGAAGCTTGTAATTTGAGTTCCTTGAGACTTTCCTCTGCCTTATCGATTGATGTTTGAAGATTCTCAATCGTGCTTGCGGCTTCGGTAATGATTTCGTTTTGTCTCTCAACAGACCTAGTGAGGTCGTTCTTTCTATCCTCTAGAACCTTGAGTTTCTCGCCACCGGTCAAAATATCTGACTCGGCTCTCAACTTGGTACGCTCAGCCTCAGTCCGTGTGTCCTGAGCGCTTCGAAGAATTTGTGAAAGATGATCTGGAGTGTGATTCTGTAATGCCTCTGCGGCTAATCGGCGAGCCTCCAGAGCGGTTCCATGTTCTCTTTCTGCATCGGCAGCCGCCTCAATCGCTTGTTGGCTAGCGGACTCCAATCTGTCATGTTCATTACGAGCATCGACAACCTTCTTCGAGATGTCATCTACTTGCTTCTGAGCAATCTTAACATCGGCTTTCCAATTCCTCACCTTTACGGAGTGGTCACTATCATCAAGTCCATGAATTTGGTTTCGGACGTCGTTCATATTGTCACGGATTTCTTTGAGAGCGGCCTCTACTGTTGAATATCTGAGATTGGCTCTGTTTACCGCTGATTCGAGTTTCTCCATACCAGCGCCAGCAGCACCAGCGCCACCGAATGATGGACGTGAACCCTTTGCCGAAGAACCACCTGTCATCGCACCAGTTGCTTCGACTATTGAGCCGTCAAGAGTGACCATTCGAACGCCGCCCATATTGCGGCGGGCCACATCCATGGACTGAACAATCAGCGTGTTTCTACAGGCGAAGCGTACAGCGGTTTCGATTTCTTCATCATAATCCAATAAGTCATGAGCGAATCCAATAATCCCAGGGTTTCTAGCGACCATTAGGGCTCTACCTTGAGCACGAGATGCACTGATTTTGTTGAGTGGAAGGAATGTGGCTCTACCACCTCCATTTGCACCAAGCCACTTGATACAACTTGCGGCTACCTCATCATCGCTGACAACGATTGAATTCATACCTCCGCCGAGTGCGAATGCTAGTGCCTCCTCGTGTGAATCATCCTTTGGCGAAGTCAATTCACCAAGTGAACCGAGTATTCCTTTGATTTCTCCGCTCTCTCTGAGTTTGGATAATGCACGCAAGGTAACTGCAGAACCTGGTTTCGAGGCTCTTGCCTCCTGTGCGGCACGAGCGCGGTCAAGTGCCCTATTGGCGCCTCTCAATTGCTCCTCTGCACTATCGCGATCACCGCGAAGTGCGACCTCTTGTTTCTGTAATTGTGTTAATTTGACAGCCAATGATTCTCTGTCTTCAACCGGCTTTTCTTCTTGTAGATCTTCGCCGGTTAACTCGAGGTCATCTCGTTCAAGTGATACGACCTCGTATTGTTCCTCCAAATCCGCTAAATTATCAGAGGCTATTCTTGCTGCTTGCTCAGCCCTATCAGATTCTAGTCTGGCTTCAGCCATTTTGTCATGTACCTTGGACAGTTCCTCATTTGCCAATCCTAAAGCTCGATTCAAATCGCGAGAATGCTTGTCTCCCGATTCTATCGCTTTGCGTGCTTCTGCCTCGTCTCTTTCGGCCTCCTCGAGGGCATTGTCGGCATCTATCACAGATTGTTTAGCCGCCTCAATATCCCCTACAAGTTGTGTAATTGCTGCTTCGGCTGATTCTAAGTCGGATTGGAAGAATTCGATTTCACCGACTGCATCTTCGGAGGCTCGGTTTTGGTCGCCAATTCTGTCTCGGCTAGTTTCGACCTCAATCTCCAAGGCTCGAATCTCATCCATAACCGCCTTGGATTCTCCAGTCGCCATATCCTCGAGTTCACGAGAGACATTGACCAATTCTTCTTCCAATTCTAAAAGGCGAGATTCGTTAGTTCTGACACTTTCACGAACTTTGTTGCTCTTTTCTTGATACTTTTCATGATCTTCGTTCAGCATACGAATCTCGTCGACTCGATTGCGATACTTGGCCTGAGCCAAGATGATTCTAGCCTGATCCAACTGTTCTTTGAGGTCGCGATACTTGAGAGCCTGTTCTCTCTCTTTTTCCAATTTCTTCAGGCGAGCCTTTTGGTCCGACTCAAATAATTCGATAGTCTCGATATCGTTTTCAACCACTTTACGTTGATTATTGGCTGAGCGAATTTCGGAATCATATGCAGTTACCCCTGCGACCTCCTCCAGAACTCCTCTTCTCTTCCAATCGGTCATTGTCGCAAGATTCGTTACATCTCCTTGCAGGACAATATTGTACCCATCACCATGTAGTCCAGCCTCGGCAAGAGTTCTTCTCATCTCTGTTGCAGTAACACTTCTTTCGCCGATTCTGTAGGATGAAACCGGTTGGTTCTTTCTGTTCAAGCGAACAGCCCTTGTGAATGCAACTTCGTCCTCAGCGATTCGAAGCCTTCGTCGCCCTCCTAATTCGGGTTTGTTGGCAAAAACGAGTGTTACCGACATGTGGCGAGCAGGTTTTCCGCGCTTTCCACCGTTGAAGATCAAGTCAGCAACGTTGTCTGCTCGCATTACTTTTGTCGAACGAGTACCGAGAACAAATTGAATCGCATCACCCGAATTTGACTTTCCTGAACCGTTTGGGCCGGTTATCGCGGTAAATCCCTCATCGAACGGGATGGTCATTTCACCGCCAAAAGATTTGAAGTTCTCTACTTCTATTCTCAGTAAGTGCATCCCATCACCTATTTGACGAAGGAAATTTGCCCAACGTCATTCTCGCCCTGCCCTCTTCCAAGGCTATGAAGGTTGAGGCATCACAGCGATTTGGAGAGTGTTTGTAGACACTATTTCGAATGACCGAAGAGTGGCTGAAGGATGGTTATCTTCAATGCAGGTTAGTATGAGGAATAGACATGGCAGGGGATTCTTCCAATCGTGACCTGCCCCCCGTCGATGTCGCGGTTATCGGCTCGGGCATCGCTGGGCTGTTTCTTGGCTTGCGATGTTTTCGAGCCGGACTCTCCGTTGCAATCATCACAAAGAAGAGTCTCTCGACATCTTCTACCAACTGGGCTCAGGGAGGGATTGCCGGAGTTCTTGATGTCGATAATGAAGTGGCTTTAGAGGCTCATGTTCGGGACACTCTGGCTGCCGGTGGAGGTTTGTGTGACGAGGCGGTTGTTCGTTCGGTTGTGTACGATGCCGCAGATCGGATTCGTGATTTGGTCGAACATGGAGTACAATTCGATTTGAGTAAAGATGGCATATATCACCTGACCAAAGAAGGCGGACACTCCGAGAGCAGAATACTGCATTCGCGCGATCGAACCGGAGCTGAAATCGAGCGGGCCTTGACCGAAGGCGCGGCGAATGAGTACGAATCCGGACTAAGGATTCTAGAAGATTGGATGGTTCTCGATCTTGTTCGACGGGATTTAGAAAAGCCGGAAAAAGGAGTCGCAGGTTTGTGGTGTTTAGCCCCTGATGGTAAGGTCTACACACTAGCATCACGATGCGTTGTATTAGCATCTGGAGGAGCAGGTATGCTACATCTCGCTACTACAAATCCATCGGTTTCGACAGGTGATGGAGTGGCTATGGCGCATAGGTTAGGTGCAGATATTTGCGATATGGAATTCATTCAATTCCATCCAACTGCATTAGCTGTTGATTCACAAAATCCATTTTTGATTACAGAAGCAATGAGAGGGCACGGGGCGATTTTGATGACCCGTTCCGAATACCAAAAATGGAAGGAGGTTGGAGGCAACCCTGCTGAAATATCCTACATGAACCGATATTCAGAGAAGGGGTCATTGGATACTAGAGATGTCGTCGCAAGAGCCACTGATAGTGAATTGAAACGAAGTGGAGATTCTCATGTGCTTTTGGTAACAGAACACCTAGATGTACAGGAGATCCGTGAAGAGTTTCCAACGATTGCTAACAAGTTGGCTGAATATGGAATCGACTTGGGGCCTGATCCGATTCCTGTACGCCCTGCCGCTCACTATCTTGTTGGAGGTGTTAAAGTCGACCAGAAAGGCAGGGCAATGCATGAAGGTCAACTTCTACCTGGATTATACTGTGTCGGAGAAGTTGCTAGAACCGGACTTCATGGCGCTAACCGCCTCGCTTCGAATTCCCTACTAGAGGCGGTGGTATACTCTGAGAGAGCAGCTAATGAAATTATTTCCAGAGCAGAAGATGGATTACTGCCGGATCTTGTTGAAGACATAATCTACTGGAGAGGGGAAGAACTTGAGGAATTAGCAGACCATGGAACTCTCGAAAGTGATTTGTTGTCGCTTAGAACGATGATGACAAACGATGTTGGTTTGGTAAAGAGCGATTCTCGTTTAGAAAATGCCAGAGAGAAGATTGCAAAAATCCGAGCCGATGTGGTTCCTGTCTGGCATGCGACTAAACCTACTCAGGCTATGGTAGAATTACGAAATCTGATAATTTGCGCTGAACTGGTTATCGAAGCCTCGATTGCTAGAAGGGAAAACGTAGGACTCCACTACAATATCGATTGTGAGTAATCAGGAAAATTCGCCAGACCTTTCGATGCCTTTGACCAATGCATGTAGAGATTGATTTGCGGGAGTGGGAATTCCAAGAGACTCTCCTCTTTCTACAACAGCGCCACAAAGCGAATCGATTTCTGTGGCGCGTCCAGCCATCACATCTTGTAACATTGAGCAGCGATTTTCGGACGTAGTCTCAACCACCTTTCGAAGATGGTCTTCAAAATCCACATCGCCCAAATCAACTCCAGAGGCTCTGGCCACTGCTGCTGCTTCTAGCATAGCGGCCATTGCTTGATCCCAGAGTTCAGGCACCTCAAGGAGGGCTCCATTTCTAACCCCTGCGATGGCACAAACAGGATTGATTGCAACATTCAACAACAACTTTCTCCAAACTATATTTTTCACATCGTCAGACCAAATCGGGTTTAGGTTTGCAGCCTCAAATGCTTGTAGCAAACCCAGGGCTGAGTTTGAGGCTTCACCACCGTCGAGGTATCCCATTCTTACGGCACCTCGACCAACCCAATGAATCCCTGATTCCCCATCCTTCCAAGCACCATGAGTAATCGAGCCTCCAAGAATTCTATCCCTACCCAAACGATGGGCTAACATCTCTATGTGACCAAGTCCATTCTGTATACTGATTGCAAGTCCAATGGGAGTTAGCACTTCTTCAGCGATTTGCGCCAAGACTGAGGTCGAGGAGGCCTTGCCACATATGATTGCAATATCACAAGTACCTCTAATCTGTTCAGGTATTGGACCCTCTTGGCTATCTACAACAGTAAATCGCTCTGGTGGAATCATCTCGATGGAACCCTCAGGTGTGTGAAGAATCAAACCAATCATTTCGAGATTGCTCGCGGCTTGACCACGAGATACTGCGACGAGGTCTGCATCGGTATCGGAAAGTGCGCCGAGAACAACTCCACCGATAGAACCTACACCAAGGACTGCGATTCGCATCTACTCACACCCATCAACCGGACAACGAGCGGCTAAGTTAACTGTAATTTCACCATCATCCACAGTTACCCAAACAGCACGATAGAGAGCGGTTGTGCCAGCGGTCTCTAGAATCATCATGGAATCTGAGTTCGGAGCTATTTCGTCCTGAATCGAGACACTCCATACATCTGCTTCCGGTGAGTCTCCAGTCCAACTTACGGTAATCGGAATTGTCTTGTTCATGCGATTAGAGATTATGTACTCAGAGAAAGCCAAGTGCATCCCTATATCTCCTCCGTCTAAAATCACATCATCTCCCTCGACGATCATATACGAACGTAACATAACTCCTTCCTTACAGAAGGCTAGCCAGCCATTAGAGGCGAAGAATAGAGTTCCAAAGCCCAATTGGCCGGCTGGAATTCTAATTGAAGAACGGTCGGTAAAGGTCCAATTCCAACTATCTCCTATTTCCATCTCTGGCATTATTTCGGATGAAGGGCAAAATGCACTGCCTTGAGCGCCGAAAGATATCGTATAATCGGTGTTGGCTGAGTACCAAGCGGGTATTTGCCAGCCTTCATCAGAAATCTGTAATTTGGCTTCTGTTCCATTCACTGGTAACCACCAAGTTATCCTCTCACCGTCTTCGAAATCTAATGCCAAGGCGGGACCCATAACCCGTCTAAACTCGTCTTTGTATTGTGATGATTGTAAGGCGCCTTCGTAACCTCGCAGACAAACGTCGTGAAGGCCTGCTTGAGTGAGGTTAGTGTCGTTCTCAAACTCCCAAAATGGATTTGTTAGAACTAAAGACGCAGGTCTATCATCAACCTTCTGAACACTCATACAAATTCTTGGAGTCTCGGTATCCTCAATCAGCAACCAGAGAGGATCTATTGGAGAAGTTGTTTCAGGATGCCGAAGAACAGTTAGGTGCTCTTCGATATGGTCGTCTACATCGACTAGAATTCTCAACCACATCGAAGCGTCAGGGAGAAGTGTTGCATCGTCTTGAGCAATATCCATCGGAATTATTGTCAAACGTAATTCATCAGGAGAGTTCTGAGTTACTCCATCAAATCTGTAGATTTTATTTTCGTTAAACTGAGATGAGGTGATATCCCATAATTGCGAGTATTCCCCTTCCATTCTAATCTGTAACCATCCGGAAACCGGATTGATTCCTTCGGGGGTTAACTCTAGAGTTAAATTGTAAGGTTCTGAAATATTAAGTTCGATTTCCTCAACCCATCCTGAGGTGTCCAAGCCCTCATCCCATTGGTCTATTGTGAAGGATGGGGTCAATCCAGGGAACCCCATAATGAGAACGAATACAAGTAGCGTGGCGAACCTACTGCGTTCCTTGTTTGAAGGGACAATAGATTCGTCGACAACTAGAGGTGGAGGAGAATTTTCTGGACTGAATCGACGCATGGCCGCCAAAGCCGCAATCAACAACCAAGGCATATAATCGGTATTTGCAAAGATCATCACCATTGCACCGAGCATTAGGATGAATATACCCGTTTGGCGATTTGAATCGGACATCTCGGCAGGGCCGATTAGAGCATGTAATAGTCGGTCACCTGGGAATCCAGGAATCGGCAATAACAGAGTCCAGCCGATTAGAGTCAAACCGATTCCAGCGAGACCAGTTAGGTGAATCCATTGTAATTTAATGAGCAAATCTTCACCCATCCAATCTAAAGTTAAGATTGAGATTAGAATATTATTTTCAAAGCCAATAGGTGAAGAGGATAGTTCAGGAGGTTCAAGTGGAGTCAAATGCAAGCCAATAATGGTCAGTAAACTTCCACCAATGAATAGGAAAATAGGCACTGTTAATTCGATTATTGCAAGAGCCCTTCGGTTAGGAATTGGGATTAAATCGGCTCTATGTTGACCCAATACACCAGCCAAACCAAAAGGCCAACTAACGGCCATAATCGGGAATGCTATTGGTACGACATGGCCTATTTTGACGCCGTAATGTAAGGCGATTCTTCTGCGAATTTCGCTGGCTAATCCCAAGACGAATATCATTGGAATTGCCATGTAAAACATTGATTCTTGCAGTAAATTAGAATCTAGGGCGGTGGCGCTTGAATCAAACTGCATCAACCATGCGCTACCAATCATAGTAAGGAAGCCAGCCATCATCAGCCAAACAACAGATAATTGCCAATTAGCAATGACTTGTTGACCTTCTGGATAATGAGCGATGCTGAGAATTGGAGGATTACCCCTGTCTAGCATCGAAAGGTAGCCTAATGGCTCGAGTTCCTTGTTGAGTTGGATTAGGGCCTCGGAGTCACTCCTTCCACTTTTAGCTCGTACTTCCCAAGCCTGCCCAGCCATCGCTTCATTGCCTAAATCGAAGTAGCGATGGATGATGTGGAGCAACAAATCTTGTTGAGTCCAAGCCGAGTGATCAAGTACGATTGGCTCGGCTTCTGACATACTACGCAACCACCTTCGGTGGTTGCGAACTCATGCACCCACCTATCAAACCGCGTAATCGAGGTTGACTTACTTGTTCTTGAATCGCTTGAGGCGGAAGGTCTCTTCGCGCTCCATTTCTTCCAATCTGAGTTGGATGAAAGTCTGAGCTTCTTGCATCTCTGGAATGACCTTGAACTCAAGCGCGTTTACACGGCGCTTGGTTGCTTCAATCTCTTCTAGGAGTCGCTTCAGAGTAGCCTCCATTTCTGCGGCTTTGACTATCTTGGCAATTAACGAAGAATAGGCGTCTGCAGCCTCATCTATGTACGGAGAACCACCGATTAGACCGGTTCCACGCTCTTCGATTGTGGAGGTCAGATTCTGCCCTTCTACCTGAGGAACTACGACACCCATGATGTTTCGGCGGCTAACTTCGACTTCCGGTGAAGCCGAGTTTGCAATTGCTGCACTCTTCACAACTAATCCACCTTCGATGGCGCTAGCCAAACTGATGGCTTCTACCGCTTCTCGATATGTGCCGACGAGTTCCTCTCTTGCACTAATCATCTCAGACAACAAAGTTCGGAACTCGTGGAATAAACCATCCCGCTTCATCTTCAGTAGATTGTATCCACTTGAGGTCTGCTTGATGCGTCGCTTGAGGTTGATTAGCTCGGACCTGGTTGGTTTAATGTCCAATGCCATTTTTTCACCTCCTCATCGACTTGTTATTCGAGAGTTTCACTCCTTCTTTTCGGTTGGGTGATACTTGTCAATCCACTTCTGGTCTAATCGAACGAGATACTTCGTATCGATGTTGGTTAGTAGATTCCATGCAAGGTCAAGAGTTCCTTCACCGATTGAACGATCTTCGTCACGGCTCTGTCGCAAGAACTCATTTTCGAAAATATCAGCGAACTTCAGTAACTGAAGGTCACGCTCATTCAATGCATCTTCACCGACAATAGCAACCAGTCCACGCAATTCTCTACCTTGAGCGTAAGCAGCGTACAATTGGTCGGATACCGACTTGTGATCTTCACGAGTCTTACCATCGCCAATACCAGCGTTCATCAGTCGACTTAGCGATGGTAGAACGTTAATTGGCGGGTAGATACCCTTCTGGTGCAATTCACGGGAAATAACAATCTGACCCTCTGTAATATATCCTGAAAGGTCAGGAATCGGGTGAGTAATATCGTCACCAGGCATGGTTAGGATAGGGAATTGTGTGATACTTCCCTTCTTGCCCTTAACCAGACCTGCACGCTCGTAAAGCATAGCCAAGTCAGTGTACATGTATCCTGGGTAACCACGTCGTCCAGGTACTTCTTCACGAGCAGCACCGATTTGTCGCAGAGACTCACAGTAGTTTGTCATGTCAGTGTAGATAACCAGTACGTGGTAATCATGCTCGAAAGCAAGATACTCAGCAGCAGTTAGTGCTAGACGTGGTGTAATCAGACGCTCGACCGCTGGGTCGTCAGCTAGGTTGACGAACAGAACGGAGTTCTCCAATGCACCAGTTCTTTCTAGATCGTGAACGAAGAAGTTGTATTCCTCCGCTGTGATACCCATAGCACAGAAAACTACGACGAAATCGTCATCGCTTCCGACAAGCTTTGCTTGCCTTGCAATCTGAAGTGCGATATCGTTGTGAGGAAGACCTGCAGCACTGAAGATTGGCAGTTTTTGTCCTCTAACGAGAGATGTACATGCATCGATTGCAGAAATTCCTGTCTGAATGAAAGACTCTGGACTTTCGCGAGAGTATGGGTTGATTGCAGCTCCGATGATGTCAGCCATTTCGTCCGGTACGATTGCTGGCCCGCCATCACGAGGTCGGCCGGCACCGTCTAGAATACGGCCGACGAGATCCTTGCTAACTGGTAGGCGGAATACATCTCCTAGGAACTTAACACCTGTTTGTCGATCAACCGAGGATGTTCCTTCGAAAACCTGCACGATAACTTGGTCATCGGAGGTATCGAGAACTTGCCCGTTCTTCATGGTCCCATCGGTTAGTCTCAATTGGACAATTTCACCGTATGCAACCGGTTCAGTTTTGTTTAGGAACACCAAAGGTCCCTTGACGTCAGTAATGGTTCGGTACTCTTTTCCACTCATTCATATCCCTCCTCAGTTCTCCTCCATGGTAGCAGCGATCTGCTTGCCCATTTCTTTCACTAGTTTCTCGATACGCTCTTCGTATCCTTCTTCGAATCTTCCACGCATGATGTCAGTTCTAGCCTGTACGTTAACCACAGATTCTAGGTCTGCACCACCGGCAATTGCCTTCTTTGCTTCATCTTGGAAGGACAGAATTGCTCTTGCCATTGTGTATTGTAGCTTGAGATTACTGTAAGTGTCCACATCGTGGAACGCGTTTTGTTGAAGGAAGAACTCACGAATCATACGTGCGACTTCCAGAGTTAACTGCTGATCGATTGGTAGTGCATCGGAACCGACCAGTTGGACGATTTCTTGCAACTCTGCTTCAACCTGCAGGAGAGCACTGATTTCAGTGCGAATCTCAGGGAAGTCGCTAGCGATATTGTCGCGATACCACTGATCTAATGCCTGTGGGTAAAGCGAGTATGAACTCAGCCAGTTAATCGCAGGGAAGTGTCGCTGTCGAGCGAGACCTGCGTCTAATCCCCAGAATACCTTGACAATACGTAGTGTACCTTGGCTGACAGGTTCGGATATGTCACCACCAGGTGGTGATACCGCTCCGATAACCGATACCGATCCATCGTCGCCAGCGAGAGTCTGTACACGACCAGCTCGCTCGTAGAATTCAGCAAGTCGGCTGGATAGGTAAGCAGGGTAACCTTCCTCACCAGGCATCTCTTCAAGTCGAGAAGAAATCTCACGCATTGCTTCTGCCCATCGGCTTGTTGAGTCAGCCATTAGAGCAACATCGTATCCCATATCTCGGAAGTATTCCGCGATGGTGATTCCTGTATACACGGAAGCCTCACGAGCTGCTACAGGCATGTTTGATGTGTTTGCAATCATCGTAGTTCTGTTCATCAGAGGCTTTCCTGTGTGCGGGTCGATTAGGTGAGGGAACTCAGTAAGTACCTCAGTCATCTCGTTTCCGCGCTCACCGCATCCAATGTAGACAACGATTTGAGCGTCAGACCACTTAGCCAACTGCTGTTGGGTAACTGTCTTTCCGCTACCGAATGGTCCAGGGATACCAGCGGTACCACCCTTAGCCAGAGGGAAAAGGAAGTCGAGGATCCTCTGACCTGTAATTAGTGGGACATCCGGTGCATACTTTCGGACGAATGGTCGCGGTGTTCGAACTGGCCATTCTTGCATCATTGCAATCTCTGTGCCATCATCGAGAGTACAAACGGTCTGTGTGACATCGTATTCACCAGATTTGATACTCTTGATTGTACCACTCTTTCCTGGTGGCACCATTACTCGATGTTCGATAGTCTCAGTCTCTTGTACGGTGCCGATTACTTGACCCGCGCTGACCTCATCTCCTTTCGAAGCGGTAGCATTGAACTCCCACTTCTTCTTGAGATCTAGACCATCAGCATCTACACCACGTGTGATGAAGACACCCATAGTCTCCTCAAGGTCCTCTAGCGGACGCTGGATACCGTCGTAAATCTGTGTTAACAGACCCGGACCTAGCTGAACAGACAGAGTCTGCCCCGTTCTGACTACAGGTTCACCCGGTTTGATACCTGATGTTTCCTCGTAGACCTGGATAACCGATTGGTCTCCGTGCAATTCAATGACTTCACCCATCAGTCCTTCATCACCTACACGTACTACCTCATACATTCTGGGGGTAATACCTACAGCGGTAACTACTGGTCCTGAAATGCGATAAATCACTCCATTTTCCTCACTCATTTTTTCACTTCCTTTTCTTTTTCTGGAATCACTTCCATAGGTCAACTCCTAGAGCTGACTTGATGGACTCGCGAAGGGTGTTGTCCTCCTCAGTCCCTATACCCAGTACTGTGGGTGTAATGCTCTCCGAGAGTTGCATTCGCAACTTCTCGGGCATTTGGGTGAGGTCAGAACTGTCAATCACGACAATACCGACCTCTGGTGTATCCATCAAACTTCGAAGTACAGTTGCTGTCTCCTCTAGGTCTGCTGGATTGTGCAGGCGAGTTACGCCGGCGAGTTGGAATCCGAGGGTGAATTCTGGTGTCCCGACTACTGCGATTTCCATATTTTCACCTCAGATGTATAAGTGCGCTTCAATGACCTCATCTGAGAGGCCTGCCGCCTTACCGCGCACGAGTAGGCGTAAATTCTGAACTTCCAGAACCTTTGCTTGAATGTAGTAAATCACAGGGAAGGCAGATACAGGATTGAGGTATGAAAATCTCCTAAGCATTTTCAATCTCTTTAGCCTGAGTAAATTGACCAGTGGGTCAAATGTACCACGTTTGGCAGATTCCTGCATGGCTTCTTCGAAGCCGGAATCATCGAAGGCATTTGAACGACGGAGGGCTTCCAACAATGCCTCCTGTGTATCTGCCTGTGAAGCAGCTCTGATTACAGCATCCGCGATTTTTCCACCGGGGATGTTGATTCTCTCACGAGTTTCAGAAGACAGGTTTTGTCTCTGTGCTCTAAACTGGTTCACGATGTTCCTGTGATCTATTTCGGTCTGCAGATATCGGATTAGTTGAGGGCTTCCCTCTTTGCCTCGGGATGCTGTGAGTGAGTCAGTAAAGTACTGTCTATCCAAAGCATCCTCCATCTCGGTGAGAGATGTATCTGCATCTAATTTTGCTAGGCATCTCCCCCATGGAGAACCTCGCATTGCGTCTATGGCTTCTTGAACGGTTTCCGTTGTACGAACGATATGCAACCAATGGGCATTGCTTGGATTTTCTTCAGGCAATATCTGATCGGCAATCATCTCATCTGATGCGCCCTTTGATACTGACCTGAGAACTGTCTTGACCTTCTCGTATTGGAATCTCTCGACATAAATGGCGACAAGATCTCTTAGGTTTCCTTGGCAGAAACCGAGTACAGAATTTAGGTCATTATCCAAGTTATGGGTTAAAGCGGCTTCAATAGCATCTGAACCAGACATCCTGGCTGAATAGAGATCCATTTCTTGCCTATATCCGAATTCTCCGATACTGGCTCCAATCGAATCTGTACCCTGTTGCAGGAGTTGGCGGATTCTTGTGCCATCAATTAGCGACGCCTTGCGAGTCTTTGCTCTCGCTCCAGCATTGGAAATATTGGAACTTCCAGTCGCTAATCTTGCCATCTAATCACCTATTCAATTTCCAAACATTAGTTCGTTTACTGCTCCGAGGTTTGCTTCCCAAACCTCTTGTAATCGTCCATCGAATCTGTAATCCAATAGTATTGAACCATCTGTAGATTCGAGAATGAAGCCACCTAAGCCGTCAACATCATCGCCAAGATCGAATCCCTTTCCAGTAAGGGCCTTTCTGTCGGTATTTACCGGGTGTAGAATCATATCTCCACCTGCAGATTTAGCCTCATTTAGAAGGGATTTCAATATATCATTACGACCAGCTAAATCGGCTGAACCGACTTTTTCTTGCACTTCTTGCCATGTCGCTTCTAGGACTTCACGGCGTGCAATTAGCTCTCGCTTCTGATTTGCTTGGCGCGCTGATGCTACAACTTCTACGGAAAGTTGGTCGCTTTCTCGCTTTGCTCGAGCAACAACCTCGTCGCGAGCAGCCGCATTGGTTGCGGCTGATTCTGATGCGATCTCTTTGGCTTGCTCTCGCGCGGCCTCTGTGATTGCTTCGCCTTTGGCTTTAGCCGCGGCTGCAATCTGTTCTGCTAGCGCTTCAAGAGTCATATTATCAACTCGTTAATTTCATTCAAAATTCAATTTCTTTGCTTTCGCAATCAGGCTAAGCCTGGCATAACGAACATTGCAAGGAAACCGAACAGAACAATTGTCTCAGGTAGAGCAGTGAACAAAATTGCGTGACCAAGTCGTGACCTGTCCTCTGCAATCATTCCTACAGCTGCAGCACCGATTGGACCCTGGCTCATACCAGTACCAATAGCTGCCAGACCTAGTGCTACACCAGCTCCAAGAGCGGCGTAACCTGCTGTGGTGTTCTCATTGTCTCCTGCATCCTGTGCCTGTACGCCGGTTGCAAAAGCAGCGACGACAAACAAGACGAACAATAGACTCATTCCTTTTATTGCGGTTTTCTTCATTTTTCTTCCTCCATTTTTTCCCAAGCAGACAGTCGGTTGATTACTCACCCTCCACATATTGCGAGGTTCCGCCGAATGGCGAAAACGGTTGTCCGCTGGAATCGTAATATTGCTTCATCCACTCTACCATGTGCAGACGTGCTGCGTGGATGTTTGGACTGAACACTCCTAGCAACCAAGCGAATGCTTGGACTAGGAGCCAACCAATGATTAGCAAAACTGCCATCAATGGCTCGTCCATTGAGATTTTATCAAAGAACATGTGATTGCCGGTTTCAGCAATCTTAACTCCGACTATTCCTACTGCGAAAAGTCGAACATAGGAGATGACTGTAGGCATTAGTCCGATTGCTTCTACTGGACCCATTAGGACTGCGACGAACAAATCTAGGCCATGGTATCTGTATAGAGTCCAGATTAGACAAATTGTTGAGAATGCGATAAGGCCAACTCCTGGCATCAATAATTCATCATAGCTACCGAGGAATCCGTGCGCAAACATGAATCCGCCAGCCAACAAAATCATCCAAACTCCTTTTTCGAAGAATGCTGCGACTAATCCAACTCCACCGTGCCCATTTCCGACTAGTAGAATATCACGGAATCCCATGATTAATCCTAGAAGGACATGGAAGCAACCCATGTAGAGACTGATGATGATTAGATCGGTCATGTGGCTTCCAACCCTGTGGAATGGGAAAGCAAGTGATAGGCTGAAACCATAGGATGCTTCCCAACCGTATCCATGTTCGATATCGAATGGGAAGTAAAGTGCGCTGAGGAAGGCGACTGGAGATAGATTGTCGCTGTACATGTAATGACCCGCTGAATCTTTCATGTAACTTCCATCAGGATAGGTCAATTTTTCATAAAGGAATATTTCAAAACCTGCTATTTCAGCGTATAAATAGCCGAAAATCAAGGTAGATACACCGATTAGTTGTAAGAATCTGCCACCTAATTTTAGTGTTTCATTTGTACCTGCCCTACTGTATAGGAAGGTTCCAAGACCTGCGGTTGCAAGTCCATAGGCCATGTCTCCTAGCATTACGCCGAAGAAAATTGGGTAAGTGAAGAACATGAAAACTGTAGGGTCGAGCCTTCCATATCCTGGCCTTCCCACCATATCTGTAACCAATTCCATTGGCTTAGTTGTTGACCTCGGTTGGTAGGCAATTGGTGGCATCTCTGGTTCATGGTGTTCGTCATCATGGTCGTGATGAGCGCCACCGGCTTGGATAACAAATGGCTCAACATCTACTACAGTGCAAACATTACCGAGAGCGACCTTGATGTCGGCTGACCTATCCATTTCAACCCAGCCATCAATTACGAAGGCATGGGCTGATACGGCTACTTTCACTGGAGAAGTAATCAATTCGTGATCTCTTTCTAGAACTTCTAAGCCACAAATGAGGTCCTCTCCGTTGTCATCAACCCATTTTGATACAGAATTGGAAAGTCCTTCACTCTCAGTTTGAAGGGCTAATCTCTCATTCATCAGTTCATTCATTCTGGAAGCTGGATCGCCTGAGCCTTCAGGTAACTGAATAGCTGCGAATCCCGCTTCTGAGAGTGCTGATGATACAGAGTCTGCGTCTTCGTTCTTCACGAAAACTGCGACTACATCGGTTTTCCCAGATGTTCCACTGACAAACATTCCATCTCCAGCAGCAGCTTGTGCCGCTTTGATGTCGTCTACAGTGCCAACAAATGATGTGATTGATTCGTAGCCGGATAGTAGTTCGATATCGATTCCTAGAGGAGATAGCAACGACAATACCGATTCTTCTTCAGATTGTGAGGAAATGCTGTTTTCAATTTCGTCCATTCGACTAAGATCGCCTAATAGCGAGTCGACCTTGTCCTCTAGTCCATCATCGATTGATTTTCTTACCGTAGCCAGTGAAGCCGCTTTACTAGGACCTGCTGGCTCAACTTGAGCAACTGCTGCCCTAGTTTTATTCAGCAACTTTGCAATCTCCTCAGCCTTGTCATTTGGTGTACCCAAAGACAAGTCATCCTCTGAGCCATCATAATCAACGAAATGTAGAGCCTTTAGTCGGGCAAGGAGGCTAAGTGTATCGTCTAGCTTGTCCAAAGTTCCAGCAGCGGTCAGACGACCCATCTGCCTAGTCTGAACCTGTGACATTTCTAGCGACCTCCTTAGATTGAGTTTCACGCTCGGAATGCATCCAGAATTGTGTTGACCGCCTTATCTCGGTTCTTCTTTCCGCTGTTGTGAATTGAATCGATGGTTGCATCTCCATCGGCTGATACTGTTCCGGCTTCCTTTTCTGCCGCTGCACGAGCATCAGCGACGATTTTCTGTGCTTCTGCTTCAGAATCAGTGCGCCCTGTCTGAAGCGACTCAGCGGCTTCCAACCTAGCCTTTTGGACAATACTTGTAGCCTCTGATTCGGCCTTTGATATGGCCGCAGCAGCGGCCTCTTCTGCTTCCCTTATGGTGCGGAGTACATCTGCGTTACCCATTTCATTCACCTTTGGTGAGGCGGGCGACCGGAAATGGGTATATCATGCTAACCTTCGATACTTGAGAAATGCATCAGCCGATACTTTGCGGCACCTCTTCCCAAACCAACCAAATATAGGTCCGGCCCCGACGGCATTCGTGGACCACGAAACCATTGGCTCAGAGGACTGGGACGAGTTGATTCTAAACCTAGAAGCAACCATCCCTGTTTACGACCGAATAAACCGCTTTGCGACCATCGGTCAAGTCGACAAATGGAGGCGAATGGTAAGAGAACGGTTGCCTAGTGAAGATGCCAAACTTCTCGAAGTTGGATGTGGACCAGGTAGCTTTGCTGAGGATGTTTCTGGAGTTGATTTAGTCTGCCTAGACCCCAGTGCTTTGATGCTTGAAGCGGCAAAGCCAAGAGTCAATTCAAAACGGCAAGAAAGAGGCGACTCAGAAGTTGAATTCGTACAAGGAAAAGCCGAGGAATTGCCTTTCGATGACAATTCCTTCGATGGTGCATGTTCTCTTTTCTCATTCAGAGA
>WTHI01000047.1:0-5325 GCA_011523185.1 Methanobacteriota archaeon | reverse complement strand
GTGAATGTGTGATTATTGCGTGATCTACTGGCGGGCATTCTGATGGATATTTTGGAGGTCTTGTAGGAGCTAATCCGTAATCTATCAGGAGCCTGGTGCCTGTTTTGTCTTCAAGAACGCAACCCACGTTACCGACTTCATCACCACCGCCTAGGAAATGGAGTCGAATTCCCTCTTCGACCGGCTCATCTGGGTACGATGTAGTGCGGCCGGGTGAATAGAGCACCATAAGGGGGCGAGTGATTCTCTCCAAATCAAACTTCGCTGGGAACTGTGGCGGGGATCCCCCCTATTTCCTGTCGAAAGGTAATGATAGCAAATTTGTTCGAGAAGAAGCCCCCTAATGGCTATCGACTGGTAGTGGAATAGGCTCAATGAATATCGCTAATTGAACTAGAAACAGACATTATATCGCTTCTTTTTCTAAATCCAAATCTTCCAATGGAAATGAAGGGGTCGGGGTGGGTTTGAGTAGAGCAACCACTTCCACCAACCAATGCCAAGACGCGCTGGAGAAATCCTTTCACTAGACGAAGGTCGTTGTTTTGGTTGCGCCGCCTGCGTAGCTATTTGCCCAGTCGACGCATTAGATCTATCGAATCTCTTAGTGATTATCGATGAACCAACATGCACTCATTGCGACCTATGCATTCCCGCATGCCCCGTCCATGCATTATTCTTTGAGAAGACCAAGACGGCCTGAAAAATATTGGAGATGAGGGCTGTTGAGGATAGCGATTATTGGTATCGAGCTATCGCAATTAGTTTGCGCTCACACTATATTTGACAGACATCCAGATGCGGAAGTACACTTGATTACAGAACACGCCGAAGCCGGGTTGATCGGTGAATTGCCGGGTTTGATTACCCAACCACTTTCGAATACAATTCCAAATGAATGGATAGGAGATTTAGGCTCCCAAACACCAACATCATCCGACAACGCAGTACGCCGTTCCTGGCTAGAAAAAGCCATGGCGACAAAATTAGTTGAAAGAGGGGCCAACCTACACTTGAGAACCACAACACAAAGGGACCAAACAGGATCAGGAGAATCCATCACCCTTTCTGGTGCCGGTTATTCATCCGGCTCCAAATTATCTGTCGAGAAAGTAATCACAAAATCAGAAAACAAATCCTCTACTTTCTGGAAGGGAGGTGTCCACAATGAGGAATTGAATGGCTCAGATCACGAGGGCCATAGACCGGATGGCCTTGTAGAAATTTGGTGGCCAGCAGAGCAGGAACCACCACGCAGCGATGGAAAGTGGTTGCAATTAATGGACTGGGTCGGTGAAGACCCAGCACTGTCTTTAGAACAAGAAGTAGAACTTGGGCACTCATTAGCATCAATCGCCTGAAACACTTAGACAGTAAATCGCTACGCAAGGGCATGGTCGGAGAGCCAGGCCCAACCCTCCGCTATGTCAGCAACACCACCATGGGAGCTAGGCATGCCATACTCATTGATCCGGCCGACCAAACACCAGAGATGGCAGCAAAACGATGTATGGCGGCGGTATCAGCCGGCTCTAGCATGGTGTTAGTAGGTGGTTCCACAGGCACTGATATGGAAAATGTCCACAACACAGTAGTCGCAATAAAAGAAGCACTAGAGTTAGTCACATGGGCCTCCAGCCAAGATTCGGAACTTGATGAAGAGACTTGGAGTGTACCAATTGTACTATTCCCAGCAGGAGCCGCCGCCCTATCTCCTTCAGCAGACGGAATCACATTCATGATGCTGATGAACAGCACGACCCCTAAATTCCTCATTGAGGAACAACTAGCCGGAGCACCATTCATTCGCCAGGCTGGAGTTGAAACTCTACCAATGGGATACGTTGTTTGTGCGCCTGGTGGTAGAGTGGGAGAAGTAGGGAAAGCAGACCTACTGGAATCCGACCAAACAGAACGAGCTTCGGCTTATGCCATGACTGCAGAATCATATGGATTCGAAATTCTATATCTTGAGGCAGGAAGCGGAGCCACCACTCCAGTAAGTGAAGAACTGATTCGGGCGGCTCGTAATTCATGCAACCTCACTCTAGTTGTAGGTGGTGGAATAAGAGATGGGGAAACTGCTCGAAAAGCAGTGCAGGCGGGTGCAGATTGGATCATTACTGGAAATCTAACAGAATCATTTGATGATGCAAACGAGCTTCAAAGAGTATTGACAGAATTCATCTCAACAATGAATTCCTAATCAGATTCATTTTGCAGCCCTGCAATTATTTCCATCAATTGGTCGATCTTAGATTCCATATCTAAGATTAGTAACATATGTTCTTCTTCTCTCCGAATGAGCGCAGCATTTTCTCGCCGCAATTCATCAACACGCCCCTCACCAACGACTTCTTCCAAATCCTTACGCCGACCTTGCTCGTTAGCCAACATAGTTTCCAATTGACTACGTCGCGCTTCAGCAACACGAAACCTTTCTTCTAATTCAGCCAAATCTGCTCGACCGCCAGATTTTGACCGCACGTTCACTAATTCTCCATCAAGCGCTCTCGCACGTTGTCTGGCCATGGCAAGCTCACGCTCTAATTCACCCAATTCTTCCCACATGGAGACAACTTCTTCGACCAAACGATCCTTTGGAAATGCGTTGAGGTGGGCTAGCAAATCCTCCTTTTTCATCGGAGTTGATTCCGACGCCTCATCAACGCCGACTTCTTCTGCCGCCACATCAATCGAGGAGAATCGCACCTTTGCCGCACTTCAATTTTGAGGGCATAATTAGCGAATCATCACCACTTCTCCATCATTCTTGTTTCGCGAATGCCATCCGTTTGGGTTAAAACACGAACTTGGGTCGCGAAGGCCATGAAGGCATACCGAGCCATTGGTACATTCCGTAATGGAAGGACCGAGCAAAACTACTCTCTTGATGTCGTAGCCACCGACGAAGATGAGGCAAGACACCTAGTCTACTCTAACTTCGGTAGCCGCCATGGAACACCACGGCGCTTCATAAATATCGACTCAATGTCTGAAATTGATCCAACCAACTCAACAGAACCACGAGTAATCGCTCACTTCCGTGACACACATGATTTCTCGGCGCCACCAGCCCGAAACGAAGAAGAGTAAATCTTCAAAATCACTCATAACCCAATTTTTTATGGGCGTCAGCAAACCTTTCTTGGTAAGCCTTTGATACATTAGGTGTGAAATATTCTTCCCATTTTCTCAATTTCCCTGTAGAAATGTGAGGATTGGAGGCAATTTGCTCATCACCCATTCTATTCATATCGTGGGCTACAGCTATCTCTAGGCAACTTGCAATATATTCATCTTCTATCTCCAACCAACGAAAAATTTTCTCAAATTGACCATCAAAATCTCCAATCAAATCTTCCATCTTGATAGTCAACACACTATCTTGCTGCTCCCAAGAAATCATTTCATCGATGGTTATCTTAGCAAAACCATCCATTTCGAAAATTAAACCCTCTTCTCTATCCAATGAACGAATTTTTTCTTGATATGAAAGCCCATTCAAACTAGCCACGTAGTTTTCTTTAGTGACTAAATCCGAACCATCTAGAGGCCAAGGAACTTGAGGAAATGGATGACTTGGGTTTGAAAAATCCGAATTTATACACCATTTCTCAGAACATCTCTGATGGTAAAGGAAACCAGAAACTATCACATCACGAGGGTCTCGAATAATCCGAATACCTTTTTTTCCAGATGAGAAAAAATCCTTAGTTCCAGTACCATGAATCACATGAAGCATGTCTGTTTTTTTCGGGATATCTTCTGCAACTACCATCGTGCTAGTATACCGCCACCCGATCTTTTCAGCAACCTCCATCATCACTTTCCGAATCAAGACCGTAGCCACTTTGTGATACGTGATGAGGAAAACCGGCTCTGCAGGCTTACTTCCGAATGCACGCCTCAGATCTAATCCAATCTGTTTCACAGTCCAAAGCCCAGGAAAGTACACTTAGATTCCCCTCCCAGCGTCCGGCGCTTTAGAGATGAATATATCGAACAACGCCGACATCTAAGCGGAATCGTGAAAGAGGATAGCAAGGAGCCCCTGCCGTGCTGAAGAAGACAGCCATGCGCCAATACTGGCGAATACAGCAGAGCCAAACCCTGATTTCTATGGGTTTTTGGTGTACAACCTTGACCTTGTTAATTTGGCCATTAGCGAGCTGGAGATTCGAAGAAATGGATTCAGTAATCGGCATACCGCCGACGTATCTCGGCCTGTTGGGGATATTCACAGGTGTCGTGGTAATCGTCCTCTCAATTGGTTGGATGTATGACGTGACCTTCGGCCTATGGCGAGAACACCTAACAGTGGTGCAGGAACGAAATCCATTTACAACCTACAAATTGAATGCACCGTTCGGAATTATTCTCGCCCAGACTAACACTATTCTTCGCAAGATATCTGAAGACGATGAGGAAGTTCAACGCCATTGTGACTTTGTCGATAGATGGCTTGAGTGGAACTCGCAACAGGAAATCTGGCAGCGCACAATGAGTTCATGGAAAACCATCGTAGGCGACGAAGATCCGTTTATGCAACATCTTTCTGAATCTGCACGAGAAAGTTTAGAGAAGGCATCAGACGAATTACAAGAATTCTGAACACGGTGTTGTAGATGACAATCGATTCGATGTGGGGTGTCTACCACGCAGATGGCGGCTTGCTTGGGGAGTTACGTTACGTCATGGGCGTCGCGTTCAGAGGAGAACACTGCTCACTCTGCGATATCACTCATAGCATAGCATGGGAAAAGGGAGAAATGAAGGAGTGGAGAAACACTTCAGAAATCCCCTTTCACCTAGTTCATTTAAATGAAAGACCAGAAGATGTTGAGACGGCAACAGAAGGCAAGACGCCATGTATAGTGGGGGAAACAGACTCTGGTTTTGTTATGCTTGCAACGGATGAGGAACTAACTTCATTCGATGGTTCAGTAGATCTATTGAAGAGCCATATAGAAGGAAAATTACAACAAATTTCATCCCAACAAACCACAACATTTTCTCCTGAAAAAATCGTTGAGATAGCGATTCAAGCAGGTGAGGCAATAATGGACGTCTATGAGAATGCAGAAGACTTCGAAATAACGCAAAAGGGCGACGAATCTCCGTTAACAAAAGCAGATATCGCCGCCCATGAAGTAATCGTGGAAGGCTTACAGTCAATCGATTCCACACCAATTGTCTCGGAAGAAGGGAGAGTAGGCGACCCACTTTCGAGCGACACATGTTGGCTAGTTGACCCATTAGATGGGACAAAGGAATTCATCAAGAGAAATGGTATGTTCACAGTCAATATTGCTCTAATGCAAC
>WTHI01000088.1:0-19428 GCA_011523185.1 Methanobacteriota archaeon | reverse complement strand
ATTTTCGCCTTAATAGTGGTGTATTTATTACTATACTATTCTTTAATTGTGGTATTTTTTAAGATGAAGACGCCAAAATCACACCTAAAATGATAGAAGGATTGACCTTTAGTGGTGTAATCGTGAGTAATACAGCGATTCTTTGTTGTACTAGTTGATACCGCGACTAACCATGACAGGGCGACGAGGGATATGGCGTTGCCCCTCTTGCAGCACACACCAGACTTGGAAATCAAGAGACAAGGCCACAACAAGACTAGATCGTAAGTGTGCATCTTGTAACACTAGAATCAGAGTGACTCTGAATCGCTCCGATAGTGGGAGAGGTAGAAAACAACAGGCAGAGGTATGGGAAAGACCATTCGACACTTCGATGGAGGAATTACAAAGCGAAGCGGACCTCAGGAATTCCGATGAAGCAGGGGTAGGCTCGGAAGAGAAAAAATCCGGCCATATCAGTCAACAAGATTTACCCCCTCTTTGGGGAGCCGGGTGGAGGCCAAAGGTTCCTTTGGATTTCCCCTCTACTTTACCGCAAGAAACTGCTAGGTCGGAATTGATGAGATTCCTTGTTGAAAGGCACGATGGACATGTAGAGTCTGCCTTTGAGTGTTGGAATTCGCTGAACCCGCCTGAACGATTCAATGGCAATAGTTTTCACGAATTTTGTGAATCATTCTGCGACTCATTTGAAAGAAGGTTGACTGAAAGAATATACGAACCAGGATTAGCAACTCTTGCGACTCAAGAGATAATTCCTCGCAGATCGGGTAGCGCCTATCTAGACAGGCGCGCAGTACGCATGATGAGGGACGTTGCTCTATGTCTACGTAGAATCGCATATACCGCTTCGATAACCGTCGAAGACCGATTTGAGTGGCAGAGATGGATGCATCGAACTCGTGCTTTAGATGAGCATCTGAAAGATTTGTTCATGAATGGAGTAAAAACACCTGATGGAAGCCAATTTGGAGGTAAAGGATTCCGCTCTACTTGGCAGGAAGGTGTAGTGGCATGCGCCACCTCAATGGCTCGGGCGATTGATCTCAGCGAAGATTCGATTGCAGATGCAGATGTAGTTGCTCCTATGATTCGAGACGTAGGTTTAGCTCTCTCAATGGGTCAGACTCCTCTAGAAATTTTCAACGCACAGATGGGTAAGGCTGATTCCTACATGGATGGAGGGGTTGATTCTGCTGGAGGCAGGGACTTACACGTTGGTAATTGGCACAAGAGAGTACTACCGCCAACCGCTCCATTACCAATAGCTAGTGCTACAGCTACGGGTGTCGCACTAGCGGCAAATAGGCTTGCAAGACCTCGTTTTCACCTAGCACCAGTTGGTGAAGGTTGCAGCAGTAGCGGAGAATTTTGGGAGGCCATGAATCTAGCTGGTGCAAGAGGCCTACCAATTTCCTTCATGATTCAAAATAATCAGATTGCTCTTGATACTTTCACTGTTGGTCAATCTGGTGCTGAAACCTTCGGAGACAAGGGTCACTCGATGGGTATTCCATCTTGGAGCATAGATGGCTCTGACCCTGCAGAATTCCACACATCAACTGCAGTTGCTAGGGAATTTGCCCTCGATGGAGGTGGCCCAACTCTAATCCACGTTGAGACAATGAGAGGTTGTGGCCACGCACATCATCACGATGACCTGTATTTGGGAGCAGCAAGTGGAAACCCTCCGGGTTATGTGGACCGTGAGTTGCTAACATATTGGTCAGAAAAAGACCCCATTCCTAACCACCGAGAGTTATTGGTTAGATTAGGTGTAAGCGAGAATAAACTCAGCAAAATGGAAGAAGAGGAACAAGTATTGGTAGATGCCGCTCGTAAGGAAATGGAGGATACAGCATGGCCAGAAGGTAATTCGGTTACCAAAGGCATAACTTCACTTCACGACGCCTCAACTCATTCGGAACAATTCGACCGCTTCGGAGTAAGCCTCTCTGGAGGAGATAGCCCCGTGTCGATTGGCGAGGTAGGCATCGAATTCTCGGACGCTGCAAACTCATGGACATACAGCAAGGCAATACAGAATGGAATGGTCAGCCTTGCCGACAAATATGGAGAATCAATTGTCTTTATGGGAGAAGATATGGAAGTCGCTGGAGCGTTCGGAATGAATCTCCCATTGAAAGCAAGAGGGCATTCGGACAAATTACTCGACATGCCTTTGTCTGAAGCGATAATCATTCATTCGGCAACAGGAGCTGCCCTAGGAGGTATGCGGCCTTTAGCGGAAATCCAATTCGGAGGATTTGCTGCCTTAGCGATGAATCCACTCATCAATAACGCAGCCCAACTTAGATGGCGATGGGGAGCCGAAGTCCCACTTACGGTTAGGATTCCACTAGGTGCAAAAACCCGTAGTGGACCCTTTCATGCAAATATGATTGAATCATGGTTTGCAAATGACCCTGGTTTGGTAATCGTATTCCCTTCTACTCCCCAAGACGCGTATGATCTATTGGTTGAATCGCACGCCTTGAATGACCCTGTCGTATACCTCGAACACATAGGACTCTATGGATTACGTGGAGGAAAAACTGGCTGGGGTCATTCGATTAACCAGATTGTTGATACAAATTCAGTTCATCAACGCCTTGCCAATGGTGAGAATAGCATAGGCAACGCTAGAGTTGTACGAGGTGGTAAAGATGTTACAATCGTAACATGGGGCGCAATGGTTCATGTTGCTTTAGAAGCGGCAGAAACAGCGGCAAAACGGGGAATTGAAGCCGAAATTGTTGATTTACGAACAATATTACCATTTGATGCACAAACCTGTATCGATTCAGTTCGGAGGACCGGACGTCTGATTGTTCTGCAAGAGGCACAATACACCGGTGGCCTTGGACATACAGTTAGTAGTAGAATCCTAGAGGAAGCATTCTGGAACCTAGAAAACGCGCCAGTGGTAATCGGGGCATTAGATACTCCTGTGCCATTCTCACCTCCTTTGGAAGACCACACCATCCCCACATCCGGCCTAGTAGTCAGACACATCAGAAGAATGTGCGAATGAGATAGATGGACTCAAACATCATGAGCGGGGCGCGCTAGGCGTGGTAGAGATGCTAGACTCCGACCCGATTCTGGTCCTAATTGGATTCGTCTTATTGATGGCCGGTGGTGAAGGAGTTGTTCAGGGTGCAGTGCAAATAGCATATCGACTACGAGTTCCTCCATTATTGGTCGGATTCACCATTGTTGCAATCGGAACATCTCTCCCTGAATTAGCTGTAGCAATTGAGGCAGTTGCTCAAAATGAGCCAGATATTGCTGTTGGAGGAGTCTTGGGCTCTAATGTTGCCAACGTCATGTTGGTTCTTGGTACCGCTTGCATGCTTGGTTCAGGTGATGAGGCAGGGGCAGGGATAAGACGTGATTCTGTTGCTGTAATCTTAGCCACTGTCCTTCTAACAGCCTTCGTCTATTATGGCTCGATACCTCTTGAAGGAGGTGTATTTATGCTAATTTTACTGGTAAGTTACTACACCTATGCCTATCTTTCCTCCAAAGGGAAAGCCGATGCAGAGGAACCAGAAGAAACTTGGCTTCCTGACAATATACTACTGGCTGTATTCGCAACAATTGCAGGCGGTGTAATGATCTGGCAAGGGGCGATTTTCCTTCTAGATGGTGCAACTGGCCTAGCGGCTACATACGAAATCCCTACGGCGATTGTTGGACTTTCCTTAGTAGCCCTAGGAACTTCATTACCTGAGTTAGCAGTCACTCTGATTGCAGCTATGAGGAATCAAGGTGGCGTCGCTGTAGGTAATGTATTGGGCTCCAATGTAATGAATATCCTTGGAATCCTAGGCACAGCTTCTGTAATCGGAGGAGGTATCGAAATCGCCTCGAAATTTGAAGGTCGAGACATATGGGTAGTTATTCTAACATCTAGTTTGGTTGCGGCTATGTTACTCGATGATAGAGAAATTGGACGGAGAGTAGGTGCCACCATGGTAATTGGATATATTGCCTACATGTCGTTCCTCTATTACAGCACCACATTAGGTTGAGGAGTGTATATTGGGCAATTTCCTAGCCCTAACGGCTAAGGCTGGAAGGCCTGTGGCGGCATCATGGTTGAGTTCGCATTGTCCGAGGAGCAAGAGATGCTTCGCGAGTTAGCTCACGAATTTGCAAGAGATACAGTTCGGCCAAATGCTGAGCATTGGGACGCTAATTCCCAATTCCCAACCGAAGCGATTGCAGAGGCTCATGCACTAGGCCTCACCAACCTACACATCCCTGCCGAATACGGTGGCATGGGTATGGGCATACTTGACGAAGTGTTAGTCTCTGAGGAATTTTCTTGGGGCGATCCTGGATTTGGAACTGCAGCATATTCCAATGGATTGACGGTTGGTCCAGTAATTACTGGAGGAACTGAAGAACAGAAAGCCGAATACCTCGGACGCTTGGTGAAAGAGCCACTGATTGCATCCTATTGTGTAACCGAACCTGGTGCAGGCAGTGATGTTGCAAGCATACAAACTACCGCCGTCCGAGATGGCGATCATTACATCCTAAATGGACAGAAAATGTGGATCACTGGTGCGGGACAAGCAGATTGGTTCTTCGTTTTGGCATACACCGACAAATCTGCTGGGTACAAAGGGATGAGCGCATTTATCGTCGAAAGTTCCTGGGATGGGGTTTCCCTTGGAAAGAAGGAGACAAATATGGGTCAAAGGGCTTCAGACACCCGAGCTGTAATCTTCGAAGATGTTCATGTTCCAGTTGAGAATCTAATTGGAGGGGTTGAGGGAGCAGGTTGGTTCAATGCGATGAAAGCCTTTGACATATCACGACCTAATGTTGCGGCTCAAGCAGTTGGCTGTTCTCGAGCCGCATACGAATATGCTCTCCAGTATGCCGATGAGCGCAAGACCTTCGGCAAGAAATTGCATGAACATCAAGCGATCCAATTCATGTTGGCCGATATGAAAACAAAAATCGAGGCCAGCAGATTGCTAACTTGGCGCACTGCATGGGAAGTCGATAATGGAATCAAGAATACCGAAAGTGCCGCTCACGCTAAGCGATTTGCTGCTGATTCTTGTATGGAAATTACGACTGACGCAGTGCAAGTGTTCGGTGGCTATGGATACTCAGAGGAATACCCTGTTGCTCGCCTGATGCGTGCTGCTAAGGTCCTACAAATTTACGAAGGAAGTAGTCAGGTTCAACGGATGATTATTGGAAGAGAAATGGTCAGAGATCTCTGAATCAGCCCTTAGGGCTGAATAGTCAACTGACCGCTTTATTGAAATCACCTTCTCGATGCCGCATTGATGGTAACCATGTTTGCATCTGATGAGATTCGAGCCCGATTGATTGCTTTCACTGTACTCGGTATGATGCTTGTTCCGGCACTCGCGGCTGCGGCTCCGACTGTGTCAAATCCATCACAGACCCCAACCTATTCTGAGCAGATTGGAGATTGGTGGGAAGACACCCTCATGGACAAAGATGGAGATTACATTCACGATGCAATTTGGATTGCTGCACAAAATAACCACTATCAATACCTCGATGACACTGGTCGAATTTCAGTAATCGTTGACTTTGACCACACACCGACTGAATCTGATCAAAAGATGCTTGAAAATGAATTGGATTTTCAAACACAATTCAGGTATTGGTTGATTGATTCGATTGCAGGAACTGTTGAATTGAATAGAATATACGAATTGATTCAACTACCTGGTGTTGTATTCGTGGAGTTAGATGGCAGACTAGAGGTTCAGATGGAGGATGTAGTTCCTGCTCATGGTGTTGACCTAGTCTGGCAGGATACAGGCTATACTGGAGCCGGAGTGACCATGGCAATTATTGATACTGGAATTGACGGAAATCACACTGCTCTAGACGATTTAGATGACGATAACAGCACAGACGATCCTAAGGTAATTGCATTTTTTGATGCAATAAATAACCCGGGTGCCACCAATGGTAGCGAAATTTTCCCTTACGATGATAATGGACATGGAACTCATTGCGCTGGAATAACTGCAGGAACTGGAGCGCCTTCATACCAACATGTTGGAGTCGCACCACACGCAAATCTCGTTGGAGTGAAAGTTCTCAGTGGTAGCGGGAGTGGAAGCTATGCTCAAGTTATGGCAGGAATGGAGTGGACCGTTGAAAAGCGCCATGAGTTCAACATTCGAGCAGCAAGTATGAGTCTTGGAGGACCTGCAGTATCCGAATGGACGACCTCAGAACAAGAATCCGTCAACCGGATGGCAAACGAAATGATGAGAGCGGGTGTTGCAATCTTTATTGCCGCTGGTAATTCGTTTTTTAGTGCTCAAATTGGAACTCCGGGAAGTGCAGAAGATGCGATTACAATTGGCGCCTTGGATAAAGATACAGCTATCGCAATATACTCAAGTCAGGGGCCAACTGAAGAAGGACGGATTAAACCAAATATGGCTTTCGTAGGAAGTAGTGTCAACGCTCCAGATGCAAATACTGGTGATGGTTACGTAGCATTATCTGGCACTAGCATGGCAACACCAGGTGCTGCCGGTGTCGCTGTATTGATGTACCAAGCCAATCCCGATTTGAGTCCCTTCGATGTTAGGAATATAATGCAAGAAACCTCTACCTACAGACAATGTCATTACATGCTGGCGAATGAGCCTTGTGCCGAGGACCTCGTACCAAAGAATAGGCAGAATAACGTCTACGGTCATGGTCATGTTAATGCACAACCTGCGGTTGAAGAAGCCGCAAATTACGTCTACGAACTTAGCATGTCATTGAATGTGACTTTGGACAGTGAATACGGAGTAGATAACCGTGTTCATATAGGACAAGGCGAATCGATTGTGTTCAATCTAGAAGGTGGAGTACAAAGAGTCCAATGGCGAACTTGGGACATGAGAGATAATTGGATGGATTTATCTGAATTTACAATTGGTGACCAGCAGTTTCAGGTGACTCATGACCTATTGGTGGATAGGCTCCGATTCCTCCCTAACAATACTGTAGAAGGCGACCAAGTAATACTCGTACGGGCGATATCCGGGGACCAAGCATCAACTAATCTTGCTATAGGAATTCACATCATGGGTGAAGAAAAAATTGTACAATCGGATTCTGAAAATTCCTTTATGGGGCTCGTAGTTGGAATTTTGGCCCTATTAGTTCTCGTGCTTCTTTCTGCATTAATTTTCGCTGGTATTCAACTTCGAGAAAGAGGATTCTTCGGAAAAGATGACGAATATTATAGAGACGAAGATATGGACGAAGAGATGGTCTCTGAATCAGAATATAACCAATCCGAGTCTGGATAGTCTCAAGTCATCTAGTCCTAATGCTCAAACATGGGTGCTGGTTGGACTAATTATGGGGCGGACTAGGGGCATATATGTCTCAATTGTTTTGATTATGCTAATGGCCCCATTAGTTTCCTCTTCGATTAGCGACGATTCTAGGCAAAGAGGCGGTCTAGATTTCAATGGAGATTGGGTCGACTCAGTTGAACCTGAAATCCATTTCGAGTGGTGGCTCGATTGGAGTAGAGACAAGGATGGTAATTCTATTGATGACCGGCTTGAATGGTTGATTCTACAACCTAGCGAAATACAACAACAATGGTGGAAAAGAGCTTCACCGGGAAGTGCCAGAGTATTCATTGACTACGATCACCATCCCACAGATGCAGATATTTCAGCGCTCCAAGAACTAAATGTTGAGGTGACTTTCAGATTCAGTTATCTGGATACTGTGGCGGCTTCCGCCCCTTTCGAATCAATCTTACACCCTGATGGAATCCTTTCTCTGCCTGGTGTAGTGATGATAGAAGATCTTGGACTCGCGGAACCAAACATGAACGAAGCGGTTCCAAACATGGGAGTTAATGCTGTCTGGCAAGACCTGGGATTAGATGGAACTGGGGCGGTGATTGCAGTACTTGACACTGGAGTAAGAGGAGATCACGAAGGACTCAATGATATGGATGATGACCCATTTACTTGTATCGACGACCCCCCCGACCCCTTAGACCCAAATCCAGAACCAATCCCCGCGGATTGTGACCCGAAAATCATTGCATTCTTCGATGCGGTGTTTACTGATCAAGAACTAGACCCTTCAGAATCATACGACTCAGGCACCCATGGAACTCACGTTGCGGGTATTGCGGCAGGTAGCGGCGGGGGACAAACAGACCCTGCAACTGGAGAGAAATATGTGGGGGCAGCACCCGGTGCATGGCTGATTAACATCTTAGCATGTTGTGATGGTGATATTGAAGACATTATGCAAGGTGCTCAATGGGCGATAGATAACAAAGAAAAATATGGCATCAATATCTTAACTTCCTCGCTTGGAGAACAACAATTTGAGATTCATGTTGACAATGACGGCAGTTCTGCTTGGAGCCGCCAAATGGATGCAGTCGTTGAGGCTGGAATAATCACGACTCTTTCTGCCGGAAACGAATTTGGAGGGGCGACGTTTGCTGGCTGTAATACAATTGATAGTCCCGGTGATGCTGCTTTACCCGTAACCGTAGCCAGTTTGGATAAGGATCTAGGACTAGCAATTTACAGTAGCAGAGGATATACTTCTGACATGCGAGTAAAACCAGATGTAGCCACCATCGGGTCGAGTATTATGGCGCCTGATGCAGCAACAAATGATGGATATACAAGTAAATCTGGAACTAGCATGGCAACTCCATTAATGGCAGGAATTGCGGCTTTAATGGTGCAAGCAAATCCAGATATTACTCCCTCTGAATTCAAAGACATCATTGCAGCCTACTCAATTGAAAGAGAAATTGTACTCTTAGACGACCCTGGATTCAATGACTGTAGTGTTATAGAGACTCGGCCAGATAATGAGTTTGGATACGGCCAAGCCGATCCAGTTGTATTCGTTGAAGTAGCGGGAAGCATTGATCGAACACTCAATGTATCAATGAATATCGACACCCTGCAGGTAATTGAAAATCAAAGTAAAATTACAGGAATTGCAAGTGGATTGCCTTCGGGAACAGATGGCAGAGTTGAGGTTAGAGTTGGTGGTGCAGAATGGAAAGAAGCAAACGATGACTCAAAGGATGGAGATTGGACTAGTTGGAGTTTAGAACTCGAACCACACAATAATTCTGGTAATTCTACAATTTTTGCACGATTATACCTTGATGATGATCACATATCACCTATTGATGCTAGAAGAGTGATTCTAATCGACGAAGTGGCAAACAATCAGGAAAATGGATTGAATGATAAATCGGTTTTGATTGTATTTTTTGGAGCATTGGTTTTCTTGGTTCCAGTTATTGGAGTTGCAATTTACTTCAATCGCAGTTCGATTTGGAGTGCAAATTCCGATGAGGATTAACGAAGCGATTGTTCTAGCCGCTGGGGCGAGTAAACGCCTAGGTAGCCACAAAGCATTGGTTGAAGTCAAAGGACAAACTCTTGTCGAGTTAGTATGCAGTAAATTGCAAAATGCTGGTCTTTCAGCAACAGTAGTTACTCGAAGTTCGCTCGAACAAAAAATCGAAAAATTACTTCCTAATACTAGTTTGATAGTTAATCCAAATCCAGATTTGGGTCGAACAGGAACAATTCAATGTGGAATTGAATCAATTGGCATCAAACCTCTGTTAATCGTCCCAGTCGACAGGCCGGGGTTTAGTCTAGATACTGTAAAGAAACTGTGTGAATGCAACGACACAACGATTCCGACCTTAAATGAAAAAGGAGGTCATCCCATTGCAATAACTACTCAGGATTGTGAGAATATATTGCAGGCTGAACCAGACACTCCATTACGTGAAATAATCAGCCCAGATAGGATAACTGTTGAAGACCCTCATCTACACCTAAACATAGACACAAAAGAAGATGTTAACGAACTAGTCAAGGTTGCAAAGCATTTGTGATTGAGGGATATTCACCCATCACCCAAAGGAATACTAAACCGACAATAATTGCCGGAAGAGTGGTATGAATTGTTGCCCAAATTGAGGCAACCTTGTGCCTAACCAATAGAGGGAACAGGGCATCTCCGTCCTGAGATATGGCATTTGCAACTAAAGCTGGAAATGAGATTACCCCCTCTATATATGCTGTAATTGCGATAATTTGAGGGCCACATCCAGGAATAAGGCCAACTGTCCCCGCAAGCAACACTGCCGCAGCGCCAGACCCGTGTTCGGACATGTCGGTTTCACTAATCCCAGACAATATCATACCGAACTCAAAAACTAGGTAAGCGATTAGGACCCAAAAAGTCACGAATGCTGTTTCAGATGCCGCATGAACTAGGGTTTCGTCTAGTGAATTGAGTTTGTCTCCAATGGTAGCCTCTGTATCATCAGCAAAGAAATTCTTGGAGGAAATATACAGAATGATAGACAAAGAGGTTCCAATTAATCCAACCCAAGTTACGATTCCATCTCGAGTTGTTGGATCCCAGACTAACTCGGGTGAATATTCAGGGTCTTGCGCATACCAAATCAGAAGCAAGATTGCAAGACACAAACCGACAGCTGTTATCGCCCACCATACTCTGTACCCTTGATGCAATACACGATAGCCCCATCCCTCTGGAATCTCTCTTGGTAAATCTTCGATAAGTGAATCCTCGCCTTCCATCGCCTTTGCAGCTTCTTCACCTAATGGTTCGTCTGTTCCAAATTTAGGGCCGAATCGGCCTAGCGGGGCAGATGGTGTGACCTCTAACTTATCCACCCCATAACCCCACAAAACTCCTACAAGAAAGGAAGTTAAGTGGACAACAATAACAGGAGTAAGGAAAGAAGAGTCTTGGAAAACTGCACCAATTAGTACAAAGGCGGCATCACCGAGTGTTGCAATAAGAGTCGCGATTACGGTTCCATAGGTAACATACCCTCTCGCATACATAGGCATGACAATGATTGCTCCACCACAACCAGGAGTCAGTCCCATCATTGCACCAATTACTGGTTGAAACCTAGTATTTTCACGAATCCAGACTACAAATCGACCTGCTGTGACGTATTGTAACCAACTGAATAGAAGAACCATTGCAGCGACAAAAACAGTAACTGCAAGGAAAGCATCTCTCATCGAGATAACTAAGATTTCCAGCGCTTGGCCCGCGCTGATGTCGAGTGACATATGAATCGCTGAGGTGTTTATTCATATGAAAGTTAGTCGAGGCTAACTCTTCATTTTCTTTTGCTGAAATGCTATTTTCCTTGCGAGCAACACCAATACCTTGAGTCGCTTCCGGGCATCTATGACCAGCGCCACGCTAGCGTGGGTATTGGATCGATTAAATCACGGCGAAAGGGTTGCCCTTGCGTCTGTCGTTGAAGCCAGTGGAAGCGTTCCAGGCAAGCCAGGAGCTAGAATGGCGGTCAGCAACTTAGGAAATAGACACGGTACCATCGGAGGGGCTGGGTTAGAGCTGAAGGTAGAGAAGCACCTAGGTCAAATGTTGACTAATGAATCCGGCGCTAGTAGAGTCGAGACATACGTCTTACATCGGGATGCGAAGGGCCAAGAGGCAACGGCGCTTAACAGCCTCTGCGGCGGTCGCGTAACCGTCTCTCTGGAGGTCTTGGAACCCGTGCCACACATACTAATCGCTGGTGGTGGCCATTGCGGTCTAGCCATCGCTGCTGCGTGTGATAATCTTGGTTGGTCGCACAGTGTTTTCGATGTTAGAAATGAATACGCTGATGGAGAAGTATATCCAAATGCGGTAGAACATCATTCTAGTGATGTAAAGGAGTTTATTGACAGTCTTTCGGATAATGGATTCATGCGATTTTCAGACGTTCTATTGTTAGGACATGACTGGTCGGTAGACCAAGACTTGCTGATAGGCCTGTTATTGAATCGTGGAGAAGCCAATCGACCACGCATTGGAGCAATTGGATCGCGAGCAAAATGGAAGGTTTTCAGGGAGGCAGCAATTTCTGCGGGTGTGTCAGAAAATGCGATTGATTCGGTTCGGTGTCCTATCGGCATTCAAATCGGCGCGGAAAGTCCTGAGGAGATTGCAATCGCAGTATGCGCAGAAATTATGGCGATTGAGAAAGGTGTTCAGGAATAATTTGGAGTATTGGACACTTGAATTCCATAGCACAGGGTTGAATAGCGCAGCCGGAATGTGAAATCAATGCGCAAGGTAGTCCTGAGATGGAATCTCTCGACTATTCAAGGCGCTAAGGAATTAGGACGCATCTTGCAAATCTGCCAAAGATTCGAAGTTCTGGCTCATTTGGGAGTTTCCCCAGTTGGAGTCGTTCAATTAGCGGAGATTGAATTACAGGATGGAAAAGACATACATGAACTAAATGATCTGGATAGTTTTCAGGTAGTTGAAATCCACGAGGAATCCGAGGATGGAATATTGGCTAGTATACTATGTTCACACAGTTTGGCAAAGTCCGCTATTGAATTATCCAACCTACACCTCCAACCTCCTTATTCGCTAGATGCAGTAAGGGGTATGGAAATGAGAGTAACCGGATTAACAGGAGCTATGCGAAGGTTTCTTGCTCTTCTCAGAGTAGTCTTGCCTCCAGATAAAGTAAGTGTCATAACAATGCGAGGAGAAATGGTCAACGGTTGGGACAAAATTCTGACTACAAGGCAACAAGAAGTGCTATCATTTGCCGTTGAAAGGGGGTATTACCAAGAAGGTGAATCTGTCACTATAAAGGAGCTAGCAGATGAGATGGGAATCTCTCGCTCAACTTTTGGCGGACACCTACAAGATGCAGAACGAGCTGTAATGCATAAGGCCGGTTCAGACTTGAGTTGAGTCCGTAGGACTCAGACCGAAGCGTAATAGAATAATCCGCAGTGGAGTCTATTCATGGTGCAACACCGGCTACCGATGTTACCCTCGGCTGGAGAAGTCTCTTGGGTAGCATCGGTTAATGGTGTGAATAAACAATTGAACATCGAGAATAACGCGATTTTGCTAGATGTATTGAGAGATCAAGCAGGTAGCCTTGGCACCAAAAGAGGATGTGACATGGGGACATGTGGTTGTTGTTCGGTATTGATTAATGGAGAGCCAAGACTATCCTGTCTTACCCTTGCTGCAGAAGCTGAAGGCTGTGAGATTACTACGGTTGAAGGCCTTGCCGATGGACACCACCTACACCCAATTCAAGAGATGTTTGCTGAATGTGGCGGATCTCAATGTGGCTTTTGCACTCCCGGATTTCTGGTAGTTGCTTCAGCATTACTTGAAGAAAATCCTAGTCCGTCAGATGAAGAAATCAAATCTGCGATTGAAGGGAATTTATGCAGATGTACCGGTTATCAACAGATTGTCGATTCAGTTCGGGCCGCATCTGAAATCCTTACCTCAGGAGAATCTATCGAAGATTCAACCTCGCCAAAGAGCGACCCGCACCCCGGATTTTCTGGAGAGTGATTCAATGGCAAAAGACGGTAATGAGGATGAAATGGTTGGTTATAGACAACAACCGGGGAAGTTACCTTTTGCCAAACCTGGCTCAGGTGGGAAAAATCAGTTCTCCCGCCCAACTGACCAAGAGATGATTCCCGAATCTCAAGGTGGGAACTTAGCCCAACCATGGGGCTCACACAGACATGACAAATTAGTCAGTGGACAAATTATTGGAAAACCAACTGCCTTGGTAGATGGGAAATGGAAGGTAACTGGTCAGGCTCAGTATGGAGATGATATCAGGTTGCCCGGAGAACTAATTGGTAGAATTATTCGCTCACCACATCATTATGCTCGTGTTTTGTCAATCGATTTTTCCAAGGCACTTGAACTTCCAGGAGTGGTAGCGATTGCAACTGGTGCAGATGCGGAAAATAAGTTCGGTGTTTTACCCGTAACCAAGGATGAACATGCAATGGCTGTGGAAAAAGTCCGTCATGTAGGTGATCTAGTTGCTTGTGTTGCGGCAGAAGATGAGGCGACGGCAAGGGAAGCTGAACGTTTAATCGAAGTCGAATACGAAATCCTAGATTCTATCCACGACATGCGTGATGGTTTGCAAGATAGTGAAAACCCTATTCACGACCGTGGCAAATATCACATCGGTGATGCTAACGTCCAGAAGCGTGTTTTCCAAGAATTTGGAGATGTTGATGGGATTGAAGAAAATGCGATTGCAAGTCACAAGCAAAACTGGTTATTCGCTGGAGTCAATCATGCTGCAACAGAACCTCATGCAGTGGTGGCGAATTGGGACCCTTCCGGCAGATTGACTCTCTATACTCCGCAACAAGTACCTCATTATGTTCATCGAGCCCTAGCGGATGTGCTAGAAATTCCGATGCATCAAATCAACGTCTACAGAACCTTTGTAGGCGGTGGATTTGGAGGTAAATCTGACCCATTTCCCCATGAGATGTGCTCCGCGATTTTAGCAAGGAAGTCCGGTCGGCCGGTTAGAATTACTTTCGACCGTGAGGAGGTATACTGGATCAATCGTGGTCGCCATCCATCTAGAATTGAAATGAATCTACATGCAGACGACCAAGGCCGTATTTGTGGAATTGAAACCGATGCGCTGATTGACGGTGGTGGTTTTGCCTCATTCGGACACGTAACCACATACTACAACGGAGTTCTACATACTGCCCCCTATGAAATTGGAGCCTTCCATTACACTGGTGCTAGAGTATGGACCAATAAGCCGGCAAGCGGAGCCATGCGAGGTCATGGGGCAGTAAATTCTCGTTGTGCGGTAGAGACTGGATTAGATGATTTAGCAGAGCAATTATCTGTTGACCCTATTGACCTCAGACTAGCCAATTTACTACCTCCGCATTCAGCTACAATAACTGGATTCAGAGTAACAAGTATAGGAATGCGGGAATGTTTAGAGCGGGTCAAGCAAGAAAGCGGCTGGGACGAGAAATTTAGGAAAATGCCTCTAGGAAAGGGAATCGGCATTGGCTGTGGATTCTTTATCTCGGGTTCCGGATTACCTATTCATTGGGACCCGAATAAATTCCCACATGCAACAGTCCATCTGAAAATCGACATGGATGGAGGGGTAACAGTCCACACAGGTGCGGCCGATATCGGTCAGGGATCTGACACAGTAGTTGCTCAATCGGTAGCAGAAGTTTTGGGACTCCCTCTGGATTTGATTCGAATTAGGTCTAGGGAATCAGACACCTCACCAGTTGACCTAGGTTCATATTCTTCGAGAGTGACTTTCATGAATGCAAATGCAGCGATTTCAGCAGCAATGCAAATTCGCGATGAATTACTCGATGCTACGGCTGAAATCACCGGTGCCGAACGGGAAAAATTAGTCATAGGCGACCGCCGTATATTTGCAAAAAATGACCCCGCGGTGGGTGTTTCGTATCTCGAAGCGCTTCACAAAGCGCAAGAAGACCGAGGAGCCCTAGTGGCATCAGGAGCATACAGAACCCCCCCAATGGGCCGAACTCACAAAGGTGCAGCCGCTGGATTAGCACCTGCATATTCCTTCTCTGCCTATGTTGCAGAAGTCTCTGTAGATGTTGAAACCGGTCAAACAAAAGTCGACAAAGTTTGGGCTGCTCATGACTGTGGTAAAGCACTGAATCCGCTGGCAGTAAAGGGACAGATAATCGGCTCTTGCCATATGGGAATGGGCCAAGTTTTGAGTGAAGAAATGAAGTATGGTCGAAGTGGACATTTGATGAATCCTGACTTATTGGATTACAAGATTCCAAGTGTGCATGAAATGCCTGAAGTGTTTCCAATAATTGTCGAATCTAATGACCCAGAAGGGCCATTCGGGGCGAAAGAAGCGGGAGAAGGTCCACTTCTTCCTATCCTACCCGCAGTTTGTAATGCCGTATACGATGCAATTGGAGTTAGGACCGCTGAATTACCAATTACTCCTGACAGATTACTAAGACTCATCGAAAGAAAATGTAAGGCTGAAGGAGTGGATGACCCGTTAGAATTACCCAGCCCGCGACTGGAACATTCTGAACTCCAAGCGGTGCTTTCGAAGAGAGCAGCAGAGCATGCAAAGCGCGATCTAGATCGGCGGCACAACGAAAATAGAGAACCATACCACAACGGGGCATTGTTTGGATTAGACCCCACAACACCACCAGATGAAGTCGATGAAAAATGGGCTGTGAATGTTATTCCATCTGAAGAATATCTAGCAGACCCTCGCTTAGCAGGTAGCGCCTGGAAGCATGCAGAAAGAAGACATCGAGGTGATGCCTGATGCGTATGCCTCCGTTCCAATTACACACTCCAACTAGTCTCGAGGAGGCAATTTTAATTGCTGGCGAATTGGCTTCAAATGAGCAAGAATTTGATTGGGTTGCTGGAGGAACTGACTTGCTTCCCAATTACAAATGGCACCTCAACGTCAAAGCAAATGTAATTTCTCTCGCGAAGATAAGTGAATTAACGGAACTCAATGAGACTCACATTGGAGCTATGGTACGGCTTCAGGACCTAGTCGAATCAAGTGCTACACATCCAGTACTTGCCAAAGCTGCAGATACTGTGGCTAGTATAATGGTCAGGCGTTCTGGAACAGTAGGTGGTAATATTTGCCTTGATACTAGGTGTTATTGGTTCAATCAAACAGAACAATGGAGAGAATCCATAGATTGGTGCCACAAATGTGATTGTGGAACAGAAGCAGATTGCAGAGTTATTCCAAATCAAAACACACTCTGTGTGGCCACCTACCAAGCAGATCTCGCCCCTGTACTAATGTGTCTGGGAGCCACTATACACCTCGCTGGGCCAAATGGCGCCCGCTCTATGGAACTCAGCGAATTCTTCCAACTTGATGGGATGACTAGGAACGTACTTCAAACCGGGGAATTAGTGACTCACCTTACACTTCCTGAAGATGTTGCTGAATGGCAAGGAGATTACCAGAAATTACGTCAACGAGAATCATGGGATTTCCCTGAAGCAGGAGTTGCAGCGGTATGGAAGAAAAACGGTTCGACAAAACCGAGTCAACTTAGAGTGGCAACTACAGGGCTGGAGTCGATTCCAATGCTTCATACAAAACAGGTTGACGAGTGTCTAGATGGGTGGTCCGGCACTGAATCAATTAACGAATTAGCAGAATCGATTAGAAAAGCTGTAAAGCCGGTTCAAAACACATGGTTCTCGCCTTCTTACAGAAGAAAGATGGTGAAGGTGTTAACACGACGGGCCTGCGCGGGATTAATGGAGGGGAGTTCTTGAGCAGAGGAATAATACCGATTTTTCTAATCACTGCAATGATTATTGCAACAATTCCAAACTCAATGGCTCAACCTGAACCTTCACTAGGGAATTGGGAGTTAGGAATTGAATATCCGGATGAAGATGATAGTAACCCATTCGTAGTTTCCGAGTCAGGCATGGCTTCGATTACAATGTTTGTCGATAATCAAGGTCTGCTTTCTGTAAAGGTTGCTTTTGAGTATGAATTTCCTTTTGATGCAGAAATTATGGGCGCTCCCGAAGATGCGACAATAGAGCCTGGAAATAACGATTCATTTACAATCATGGTTCGAGGCATCGATGTCTATGAAATCGACGCTGGCAAGATAGAATCGTTCACAATTACTGCCAATTTACAAGAGAGGAATGGTATGCCAATTATAATTCCTGAAAGTCAAGAAAAAATTGGAGACCTAGAAATCCCTGAAATTTTCATGCTAAATGTGGAAATTGCTGATCCTGTTGGACCCATGAATTCAGGAACAGATACAATCCTCAAAGTCACTGTTACAAACGAAGGGAATTCTAGAGACAAAGTTCGCGAATTGGAAGTAACTGACGACTGCCCTCTGATGACTACTGGCTCCGGACTTGATGCCTTACTTACAAGGAATATTGAGAAGGGAGGCAAGACTACTGCAGATCTGAAAGTAACTGCCTCAGAAAGTCACCCTCAACGGAATTGTCGAGTAGAAGTTACTGTTGCTTCAGATGGGGCAGATGGAAGTCAGCTTTCAACAGACTTCACACGAATTACCGTTGAACAGCCACCAACAAATAACCAAGATCCTGATGACCCAGATGAAGAAGAAGACCCAGTAGAAGTGGTCACCTCAAATCTCCCATCTCCCGGAATAAGTGTCATTCTTTGTTCGCTAATTGGGGCACTATTTGTTGGTGCTAAAAGAAGACAATAATTCTGTTTAATTTTTTCAGATTTCATCATCAAAATCAACTCACTGGAATAGTGCAATAAACAAATCAGACAATACAAAATTACCATATTAACGGTGCCCTGTAATCAACAACATATATCTGTGGAATGAGGCTCGCCAAGAAGCGTGGGTGTGCCTAGCCTACGCTAAATCTTTGATTGGAAGGGAATGATTGTGGCTGAAGATAAATCAGAAGAGGCTAATTTCACCAGACTGGTAGTTGGCTCTGTCGCTACCACAGTGGTACTTCTGTTGATTTTACCGATGATTTTTGTTGCAGGAAAGTCAACCTACTATTCCGCCTACACCGAAGGCGAAGGAGGAGAGATTAGTTCACTTGCTCAGGTTACAGACATGCGAGATACAATGGCAACCGATGAAGGCTATTTTATCGCGAATACAATGTCCACTCCAATGCTTGTAAATGATTGGAGAGACCCTCATCGAACAGCATTGATGATTATTGGTCCAGAGAAGCCAATTGCTGAAACTGAAGCTGATGCGATTTACGACTTTGTAACCAAAAATGGAGGCAAGGTAATAGTCGCTGCTGATGGAACAAATGCAAATCGATTGGCCGAGAAATTTGGCGTTACTTTCTTTGATTCCCCACTCAATGATGAGAATCAATATTGGAATGAATATGAAGATGGACAACCAATCACAGGATCCTGGCTAAATGTATGGGGGCTTGCAGCGGTTTCAGAAGATGTCAACGATATGCCACCTTCCTACCTAAGACAAGGCTGTGTAGATACCGATGTCCTAGAGGAAAATAGAGAAAATTGTAGACTTCCTGTTATGTTCCGTTCCCCTACTGGAATGAAATTTGAACCCCTTCCTGAAGATGACCCGAGTCAAGCATCAGAAAATCAAAGAAAAGTAAAGATTCTCTCAACCGCTTCCCCATCTGCGTTTATCGATGTACAAGGTAACGGACTTGCAGATGATCAGAGAAACCCAGCACCTGGAGATTTGGCCCTAATCATCCGAATCGATTACCCGGGAGTTACCACCTTTGACAAGGTTAGCGCGGGTTCTGGCGGATTAGTAGGTGGAAATACCAAAGAACTACAAGTTACAGGTAGTATAGTTTTTGTATCCGATGAAGAGGCTTTCTCAAACAGATTGTGGAGTCTTGATGTAGCGGTTGAAAACGACATGAGTTCTTCATGCGAACAGCAAGATAACAACTGCTGGTTAAACACAGTAAGAGAGACATATTGGCAAGGTAATGAACAATACTTCTCCTTACTTATTGATG
>WTHI01000072.1:4220-5389 GCA_011523185.1 Methanobacteriota archaeon | reverse complement strand
ATGGATGATGATGTTTGCTGGCATCGGATTATTGGTTTACCTAACTCAACCAGAAATTGTTGCCTCATTGATCTAATTTTCAATTGAAATCCACTCATTGTTGAGTGCATGATGCCAATGGTCAGCGAATCTAACAAAATTATAGCCAGTTCTCTCCATTCTAGAGATTGCCCTAAAGAGATTTAATCTCCCCGTTTTACTACCAATTTCGGCCCCGGGAGTAACGGAAATAACTTCTTGACACGTTTCCCAAATATTTCCTATTTCTTCCCATTTATTTGAAATGTATTCGATATTTAGGCCAGATTTTGAATTTATGGAATCGAAGATATTTGAGATCATATCCATTAGTAATTTATTCATTGTTTGAATCAAACCAATAAGATCGTGGGGTATTTTATCAATTTCTAACTCATTTGCTAGCAAAGAGGAAGTTTGTGAAATATCTCTTGCGTGCCTCATGCCTCTCTCAATGGTATCGCTACCTCTTAGGAATGTGGATATCATCCGAAGGTCACCCATCATCGGTTGGTTAAGTGATAAAACAAGAAGAATATCTCCAGTTCTTTCCCAGAAAATCTTCCTAGCTTCATCTCTTGCTGCCAACACTTGATTTACATTGTCGACATCCAAAGAAATTAGAGAATCAACTGCAACTGAATAAATTCTCATTAACTCATTAGCATCATCTACCAATTGATTTCTCAATTGGTCTAATCTTTCATCTAATCCTGTTCTTACTGGAACCATTTCTTCACCTAACCAAATCTTCCTGTAATATATTGACCTGTTAATTCTTCTTCAGGTTCACTGAAAATTTTCTTTGTTTCCCCCGCCTCAATTAACTCACCCATATACAAGAAAACAGTTTGATCGGAAATTCTTGCTGCTTGGCTCATTGAGTGGGTTACAATGACTACAGTTACTTTTTCACGAAGTGCTTGAATTAATTCTTCAATTTTAGCCGTGGCGATTGGATCCAAGGCAGAAGTGGGCTCATCCATTAACAGGATAGAGGGTTTAGTTGCTAGAGCCCTCGCAATACAGAGTCTTTGCTGTTGTCCTCCTGATAGAGAATAGGCATCATCTTCCAATCGTTCTTTTACTTCGTCCCAAAGAAATGCATCTCGAAGGCTTTCTTCAATTATTTCATCTAGTTTCGACTTATG
>WTHI01000072.1:0-4120 GCA_011523185.1 Methanobacteriota archaeon | reverse complement strand
TGTCTAGTCCAGAAAAATATCTGAATTGGTAACGCAAGGAAGCCATCCATTATTCCTGTCGGCGCTGTTTTTGAAAATAGGCTTGCAACAAATAGAATGGGAGCAGTTTCTCCTAACGCTCTTGCAACGGAGAGAATTGCTCCAGTTGCTATTCCAGGAACTGCATTTGGAAGAACGTGATGTCTGACTGCCTGCCACCTAGTTGCCCCAACGCCCAATGCTGCATCTCGAAACGATTTCGGAACCGCTAGCAATGCCTCTTCTGTAGTTACTACAATCATTGGTAAAACCATCATAGCAAGAGTCAGAGAACCTGTAAGTAAACTAAGTCCAAAACCAAACATCCTGCTGAAAACATACAACCCGACCAAACCAAAAATAATCGATGGAACCGCTGCTAGGTTCTGTAGGGTTCTTCTCAAAAATTGATTCAAGATACCTTCAGGTGCAAGTTCAGTTAAGTAAACTGCAGCACCAACACCCGCTGGCAATGCGAATAACATTGTCAGTGTTATTAGCCAAAGTGACCCCCAAATTGTGGGGCCTATGCCTGCTTGATCAGCTCGGTAGGACGGGAAGTTTGTCAGAAACTGTAAATCAATACCAGCCAATCCTGTTTCTAGGATTGTTTGGAGTAAGATAAGCAAAAATGCTAACCCTACAAATAGGCTACTTGCAACAATAAATCGTGAAACTTTTTCCTTTCTTCTTCTAAATAAATCGTATTTTGTGGGTATAAATGGATTTGATTGAGTTAAATTATATTCGATATCTCCGCTAATTCTCTCTAAAATCATTGATAATTTCACTTTGATTTGAAAAAGGAGGGAAGCCATTTTGCCTCTATTTGCCCCCAGTCTTTTTCTTGTTGCCCCAACTGCCAATATATTCACTGAATATGTTAGGACAAAGAGGGCAGACCCTACCGCGAATCCCGCATCGGTTGCTGGTCCTGGTGGTATATCACCAGTTGCAACTTGGGCAATATATGCAGTCAGAGTTTGTACTTCCAGACGTGGATCAAAATGTAGTGCTGCAACTGAGCCAGCAGCCATAGTTACAGCCATTGTTTCACCCACTGCACGTGCAAGCGCGAGTAAAACCGCTGCAACTATTCCCGAACGAGCAGATGGTAGAACAACTTTGGTGGCCATTTCCCAACGCGTTGCTCCAAGGCCTAATGCTGCTTCCTTTATTTCTCTAGGAACTGCTCTGATAGCATCATCTGATATTGAAACTATAATCGGCAAAATCATTGCTGCTACGACAATTATTGCACTAGCTGCATTGAAGTATGTTGCATCGATGGTTCTTTGCATAAAGGGGCTAATTACAAGAAGAGCGAAGAAACCGTGAACCACTGATGGTATTCCTGAAAGAACCTCGACTATTGGTTTGAGAAAACGTCGTGATCTGGGCGAAGCAAATTCACCTAGATGCAGAGCAGCCGCTACTCCAAGAGGGATAGAAATCATTAGTGATCCCACAGCAATGAGAGCTGTGCCCGAAAGTAAAGGCCAGATCCCAAAGCTGGGGTTACGTCCGTTAGGAACCCAATCCGTTCCAGTAATGAATTCGAAAAAGGTGGCTTCTTCGTATTCAAAAAAGCGAATTGTACCTGATGCCAGTGTGTATACGATTAACGCACTTGCAATCACCGACAATGAGGCGGCTGAGAACAATGCGCTATGGGTAAATCGGTTACGTGGAGCCCGGCCATCTAGGAAGGTGCCAGACTCAATCATGATTTACCACTTCATAGTTCACGCCAATGCTGCGCGTTGGAGTGAAAGCAGATTGGCATCTACCAACTCTACCTTCACGTATCCTACTTCGTCACAGACTGCTTGTCCTTCATCCGACAATGCAAAACTCAAGTAGCCGTTGACAGCATCAGAATTTGCCGCATTGGCATCGGTGTATATGTGAAGAGGACGAGCCATAGGGTAATCTGCAACCGTCTCTAATGAAGGTTCAACAGCGCCACTACCATCATCAATCGATACGGTATTTACCTTGTCAGCATTCTCTCTAACGTATGCGAATCCTAGGAATCCAATTGCGTACTCGTTGGATTGTATTGCGGTCATAATCACATTGTCGTCCGCTGATGGATGATATACACCATCGCCTGATTCTAGACGGGTTCCTGCGACTTGAGTTTCGTCACCCCAATCTTCGATAATCTCTTCGAAAAAGTAGTCAAAGGTACCACTTGCTTCATCTGGTGCGTAGATTTGAATTTCTTCGTGAGGAGCGCCCTCTAATCCAGCTACATCATCCCAATACACAGCTGGGTTATCATCTGTGAAAATTGAGTATAACTGATCGTAAGTTAGAGTGCTCGCAAAGTCGTTTGAAGGATGGGTAATTACTGCAAGAACATCAAAGGCAACGACCCACTTGGTTGGCATTACACCCATGCACTCTTCAGATGCAGTTCCATCTGATCTAACCCCTGATTCATCGCAGTTTACTTTTGTGTAGTCCTTGCCTTTCATCAGTCTGGAAGCATCCCCTAGGTCGGCTTCCCCATTCAACAAAGCATTGATTCCATGGCTGGAACCTCCTCCTGAGACAGATACATCTGCCCCTTCATATTCTTCTGCCCAGGCCACCGCTAGTGGCAAAACAGTCGAGGATCCGGTTTGGATCAAGCTTTCTTTTTCATCATCACCTGTACACCCGGCCAGTGAGGCACTGAGCAACAGTACAATCATCATATTCGTCAATAGAGTTCGATTCATTCGTATTTCTCCGATCGCTTCGACATCGCATGGTATGTTGAAATGAATCTGTAAAGTAAACATAGATGGAAGGAACCTATCTAATCTCTATAGTTGGGTGGATAAAACGTAAATTTTTGCGTCAAAATAACACAACAAAATAGTCTATTCAATTGTTACTTCTGTTGAATTTCTATGTGTGTGTATGTTGATTAATATCTCCGCCATGTCGACGGTGTAGGCCAAAATTCTCCTGAGAGATTCTGATAATTTATCCAGAAACAAGGCATCGGTAGATTGCAGTTTCATGTCCCACAAGCTATCTTCGTATTCCCTCAGATTCATTATGGCAGATTCTAGATTCGATTTTGCATCGTGGATTTCCTTAACCTTCCTTTTCCGTAAATTTGCGATAAGTTGCTTAATTGAGGACTGCCAAATGGGAATTACAGAAACTGGCAATTCTGCTGATGAAAGATTCTTTGGCACTTCTTGGTTGACACACAGCCTGCTTAAGATGTAACAGTGATCACCAATCCTTTCGAGCGTCCGTACAATATTCGACAATTCGGCGGCTTCCCACCTGGTTGTTCCAAAACTAGTTTCAATTGACGCTGATTCCAATATTTGGCCAACCTGCCTTTCTAATAACAAACGCAATGCATCAACCTCTTTTTCCCTCTCCTCGCTATCTTCTAAGATAGTAACGTCTCCACCAGTGAGGACTTCCACCACATCCCTTATTTGGCTAGAAACTAAGAGATACATTCTGTTTAGACTAGAATGTAATGGCATCTCTGCAGGATTAAGTAGCGTTATCATTTCTACACTGTAATCAGATTCGTTGGCGATTTCGATCCCACGGGTAGTTTGGATGAATCTTCGAAGTTCCCTTCTGTGTTCTCTATCAATTCCAGACTTTGAAATGATTCGAATGTTTTGAGCCCCAGAGAGATAAGCACCAATTAGGTGATCAAGAATAAAATCCCTACTGATTTCCTGTAAATCAATTTCCACTTGTCGTCTTTTTCTAAGCGAAGTAGTTTCTGCATTTACTCGCAAACTACCGGATGGCCTCCATTCAATTCTGACTTCATCTTTAGCAGACAATTGGTGTTCCATCACCCACCTCTTTGGTAAACTGACAATGTAAGTTGAACCACCTGTCAGTTGAAGTTTTCTCACTTCGGACTTGTTGGAGGCGACCTTTTCCACGTATCTTGCCGCATTACTCGCGAAATATATACCTTTCATAGGCTCGCAGTACCCGTATTCTATAGTCTACTATATATTCTATATAATATTATGATTAAATGCCACCCCTATTGAGGCTCTATAGATGGAACCGATAATGTGGCTCGTCCTGATTCTTGCAACTGCCGTTTGTGCCTACA
>WTHI01000014.1:0-19777 GCA_011523185.1 Methanobacteriota archaeon | reverse complement strand
GTGAGTAATTGGTTGATGACGATGGCTGTAATTGCCAAAACATGTATTGCTGTTCCAATTACCAGAACTTTTTGCCCAAGGATTACTGGATCGTGAGAGCCAATCAATGTTACAAACACTCCTGCCGAGTAAAGGAAGGAGACCAAAGTCCCATTCCTTTCACTTGCAAGTCCTGTACCCAATAATTTGGGAAGAATGTGTAGCCCACAGCCGATTAGTGCCATGCTTATTCCGCCAAATGCGGTAACTGCCTTACCTGTGGCCGCTAGAGTCTCAGCGGTCGGGTCGTATCCCCATGCACTTAGTGAATGAAGTGCGGTCGGGTCATGTGCAAGCCACATCCCCTCGAAGGTAAATAGGGCGCCTATCATCATCCAAAGAACCGATTGCATAATCCATGCTCTTGCGGCTGAGCCTGAACGGCCTTCGACCAAGTCTATTCCTGGGCCTAGGGCTTTCTCTAGCATGAACATCCCCATAGTTCGTGCTACATCGGAAAATATCCACAATCCTCTGTGGACTAGGACATAGAAAATTAGTGCAGAGAGCCAAAAGACGGCTAGAGTAGTGAGAATCTCAGACATCACAATCACCTCACTCGCGAGTGACCTCCGTAATCATCGTCGCAATTATCGAGAAAATTCCGAAAACTGCTCCGAGGATGAAGAACCAGATTCCTCCGGTTAATGAGCCGAAGGTCTCGAAATCGGAAAGAACCGGATAATCTTGTCCAGGATATAGGATGCTGTATATCACCATGAAGATTAGAGAGGAGACCAATGCTCCAACAATTACCACCTTCGAAGCAGCAGGTTCGTTCTCGCCTTGTAGGAATCCGTCATCATTCGTCATTGAGACACCACTAGCCCACAACACTTCGTGGACAGGTGCACCACTGAAGATTCGCCCTTAAGCATTGGGCGAGGGACGTAGTCCCTCACCTCAAGGAGCCCGCATTAAGTCGACGCGGTTCCCACGCCTATCTCGACCAGTGCCTAGCGGGGTTGGGAGGTTCAAATCGGAGGTGATTTCTGCACTCCAAATCGCTTTACATTCGCAGTCTAATCCTTTGAACTCTGCAAGGTTTCGAGATACTGAGTATCGCTCTATAGCGGCGACCACATGCTTGTCACAAGAACCGCAGTTGTGGGCGCCTCTGATCTTTCCTCCAGCGGTTGGATGAACTATTATTCGAGAGTCGTGTTCTGCTGTCTCTTCGTGAGTTCGCTGAATCATTTCTACTAGGGACCACAACCAGGGAGGGCGGTATTCTCGATTTCTGAATAAGCGATCAACGATTGTTCGATTCTGTATGTTCATCGGATTTATTGATACTTCATCTGAAAGTGGTGCAACGTCGACAAGCCACTTCGATGTGTGATTCAATGCGTCCCCTTCACTCATGAATGGTGGCTTGAAAATTAGGTAGGTTTTGACTCGAAGACCATTGATTTGAAGATCTTCTACAGCCTTCTTCCATGTCTTTGTTGAGAAGCCTTTGTTGACATGAAAACGAAGCACTGCGTCATCGTAGGCCTCTAGCCCAATAGCCACAGTACATCCTGGATGATGCTTGGCGAGGAACTCTAATTTCTCTGGCTTACACATGTGGGCTTGGGCTTCGACCACAAGATGTAATCCCATTTCATAAGTCTCTTTCAGAACGTGCTCTTGCCATTCTACTGGATTCTCTTGATCCTCAAAAAACGTACCCGATGTGTACACCTTGACCATAGAGCATCCTTCGAAATCATTGGTCTGATTTTTTGCATCGTCCCACTGAGCAAATAGGTCATCTGCAGTTACATCATCACGAACATCGTTGAAGTAGCCACAGAAGGTACAACCCGATTTCCACCACCAAGCACAGCCACGAGTACGCAAGATTACCGTCGCTGCTTGACAAGGTGTTCCGTCTGGCATTCGCTCAGGCGTTAGGTAAACCGTCGCGGGCTTCTTTGCGTCCCAAGATTCACGACGTGCAATTGACTCGGCTGTGTTTTCCGGTGCTTTGACTAGATGGTGAATTTTCACCGTAGGTGAACCGTCACCTAGCATACCACAAGCCTGAGCCATATTGCGGCGGAAGTCCGAACTGTCTTGATTCTGCCGACAGGCCAAAATTGATGACTGAGCCACCCTAAGCAAAGGCGGGGTGTACACATGAAGTCGTTTGAGGTCGTTCAGAATGTGTTGACTTCTCTGATTATTCCATTCCTAGGAATTATTGTTGGAATTGCCGCGATTCCGGGTGTTTGGATCTTCCTCGAGGCTAGGACTTACCTAGTTGAACAAGAATATTGGATGGAACTAGTTGGAACTGGTATTTCTCTAGGATTAGCTTGTATTGTTTGGGGACTCACCCTAGTATTGATGTCAGGTCTACTGGGTGGATTATTCCGACCAAGGCTAGAACCTGGCAGATACCCTCTTCGATCTTTTGTGACAATTCAATGGGCTTGGTCGATGGTATTCCATAGGGTCGCAATACTATTCTTGCCCATGCTAGTTCCTTCTTTTGTTGGGACAATTTACTATCGCTTGGCGGGCGCAAAAATTGGGTCGGGTTGTCAGATTAATTCCCCTCACCTGAATGATGCAGGATCCGTTGTCTTAGGAGATGGTGTAGTAATCGGAGGTAATGCGATCATCAACGCCCATTTGGTTGAGAAAGGTGAGTTAGTTATGGCTCCCGTGAAAATAGGAAATGGTGCCCTTATTGGAGGAAATTCAACGGTTCAGCCGGGTTGTACGGTTGGTGAAGGGGCAGTCATAGCCAATCGTGCAGTGTTGCCAAAATGGACTGATATCCCTGCTGGTGAAGTATGGGGAGGAGTCCCAGCGAAATGCATACGCCTCGCTGATGGAACTAAGCCCGAATGAGAAATATCATTCGTCATCGACTTCTTCTTCGGTCTCTTCCGCAGCTTCTTCGGTCATTTCTTCAGCGGCATCTGCCGCAGCATCCAGAACCTCATCCATTCGCTCGCGGAATGTTGCCTGTTTGAGTTCCTGCTCGCGAATCGCTTCAATCGCGGCATCAATCATGTCGTAACGAGTTTGAATCGCTTGACTTAGATCTTCGAAGAGTCTCATGTGCTGAGCGTACCAATCATCCCTAGCGGTCAATTGTCCCTTAGCAACGCGCAAAGCTTCGTCAAGGTCTTCAGCGACCTCGAATACTCGACCGAGACGAGCCGATTCACGGCTATACATCTCTTCCATTTTCTGTAATTCCGGCTCAAGATGCTTTACTCTTTGTGAATTCTTTGCGCCATCTAATTCGAGGTCTCTGATACGATTATCCTTGTCTGATAGTAGTTCTTGAAGCCCCTCCATCTCAATCTCTTTATCGATCATCTGACGCTCTAGAACATCGATGGTTGCATCCTTTTCATCGGAGGCATCTTTGAGGGCTGTGTATCCTGCGTATAGCTTCTCAAGTCGGTCTTTCTCCTTGGTCAAATCTTCCTCCAATTGGCGGATTCGAAGATCGGGAGAGTCATTGATGTCTTCATCGCTCATCAGCACACCTCATCTCCCTCGAAACTCCGCCCTGCTTTAACTTCGGCGGACTGAATATCATCCTAGACCGCACTTAGAATAACCAATTTTGGGTTTGATATACCCTGAAAATCACTCACAAATCGCGGCAATAGCGGCTGCGAGTGCAACGTTTAGCCGCTTAGAATGAGGTATGTGCAACTTCTCGTCTGGCCCGTGGGCATTATTTCCTGGCCCTGATGAACCGGTGCAAAGGAAACAGGCTTCCGGATATTTACCCTGAATCATCGCCATGAAAGGAATTGTTCCACCGATCCAGGTAGCCATCGGCGGGTGTCCTGTTAGGTGCATACTGGCGGATTCAAGAGCCGAAGCAACCCCTTCGTGCAAGGGAGGCGCATGGAAGCCGTCGGCAGGTTCGGTTGGCTTGTAAGTCACTTCTGCGCCGTACGGTGGATTTTCCTCTAGAACCTGCTTTAGAATCTCTTGAACTTCATCCGCTTTCACTCCTGGTGGAATTCGGAAACTGAGTTTCAAGTCTGTATTTGTCCGCAGAACATTTCCTGCGGTCTGCACGGGAGGTATACCATCTGCTCCAATAATCGAAAGAGCCGGTCTCCAGTTGATATCCAATAGCATCTCACTAGATTCTTTTGACTGGGATTCGAGAGTCTCGACAACAGGCAAAGATGTCCATAATTCATCTCCGAGTATTTCTCCTAAGGCTACTGCTTCTCGTTTTATTTTTTCAGAAATTTGAACATGCATCTCTGGAATTAGGACCTCGCCTGTCTTTGAGTTTTCAACTCTGTCGAGAAGCATTCGCTGTATCCTAAACGAAGACGGAATTGCTCCTCCTGACATCCCAGAATGTACACCTTCATGAGAGACTCTAACACTTAGATTTCCAGCAACAAGGCCTCGCAGTGCCTCGGTTACCCAAATGTGTTCGTAACTTGGCCCTCCGCTGTCGAGAACTACGATTAGGTCGGGATTACCCAAGTCCTCGGTTAACACGTCTAGGTAAGGAGGGAGGTCAAATGAGCCGGATTCCTCACAGGTCTCAATTAGAAAGGTGGCCTTTGGGTGAGGGATTCCAGCCTCTTGCAAAAGCCGAATTGCTGTTACACATAGATAACCACCATAACCATCGTCAACCGACCCTCGACCAAACAGGAAAGGGTCTCGTCTAACGGCTTTGAGTGGATGTAGACCTTCAGACCAAAGGTGAGGTCGGCTGGGTTGTTTATCTAAGTGAGAATAGAATAGTACCTCGCCACTTCCAGTGCCTTCTACAGTCACCAAAAGCACAGGAGTGCGATCCTCGATTCGATGAACCTTGTAACTCATACCCTGAATTCCCTGATTATCTAACCATGAGCAGAATAAATCGATTGTAGCCTGCAATTCTCCTAATTCATCCCAATTTGGCTCAAACATTGGCGATAAGGCGTGAATCTCGATAAATTCTCCTAGGCTAGGAAGAATTGACTCTTCCCAAATCCTCTCGGCATTCTCTGCCATACTATCTAGGTCTACGGCCATGGACTCGGGTTATCGCTTAGGCAAATGGATTATTCCCCATAGGTGGCTCACAATTTAATTCCAATTTGGGATTAAGTGATGAGTTCTGGAAGAGGTCCGCAGATTGGCAAATCTCCTCGACTGAATGGACATATTTTGCATATATGGGCCTCTGATGCAGGTCTTCTTTGGAAATCTGCTAATGGTAATTCTGTGACCAACTCCATACGAGCAGCAGTTGCAAGAATTTTATCCAAGTCCGCTTGTGCTGTGGCAAACATTTCTTCTGGATAAATCACTAAGCGGCCTGAAACACCAACGAGTATCGCTGGCCTCTCTACTCGACGGCGCTGCCCTTCTGGCCTTGATGCCTCCATCTTCTCCAAAGCACGGTGATAGAGTGCCAATTGTAATCGATGATGCTCCAACATATCCAATTCAGCATCATTCGCAGGCGATGTAGAGGAGTTTCCGTAGGCATCGAGTAATTTTCCTGAGCCTGTCAAAACAGACTCTGCCTGCTCCGTCTTTAGGTCAATAGGACGAATCGAAGAGGAACCATCCTCATGAGTTGAGCATAATACAAGGTCGATTGAACCATCCATATCGACAAAAGCGTTTGCAATATTCGCAAGTGTTTGCTCTCCATCTGGAGTCCATCTGGTCCTTGGTACGGACTCAAAAGAAATTTCATTTGAGATAGTAAATGGGTATTCAGTACGTAACCCCTCAACTCTTTCGCCATCGATGATTTCTGCATTTGATAACCTTCCAATATGGCCTTCTTCGATTCTTTGTAACATCACTGCAACAATCTCAGAGGTTTTCTCTCGATCTACACCCCTCGGTAGTAATTCGTCGAATACTTCTGCCATCAATCCACTATCCAATAGGCGACTATCCACCTTATTTGTCCAAGTTGTAGGAAGTGGCATTGAGGGTTGATTTCCTGGAGGCCCAGGATTACCAATTCCAACCTCAAACATCCTGTGGACAATCAATCCCAATTCTGTTGGGCTTGGGAGATTCGAGTCCTCATATTCTATGTTCGGTTCATCCATTTGACGAGTTGAGCGCGAATCATCATCATCATCGAGCAGTTGATTTGAGGAGGATATGGAATCTGGTTTCAATCCACCTCTTGTCTCAAACCAATTCCGGCGAGGGCATGAATCAATTTTCGATAATCTGTGAGGGGCTAATCGTATTCTTGCTCCTGTTTCCAATCTTGAGGAAAATTCGACATCAGACACCCTATCATCGGTTGCAGCTTCATGTAACATGGTTTGGCGAACAAGTGGAGAGTGCAGTACATTCTCATCTGCATTTTCGCTGATTAAACAGTGAGGATTGTGGTAAATATTGATGCCCATTTTCTCCCGGCCCTCTTGTTCGGCTCTTAACCATCCATCAAAACGAAGTGAACCGGGGTTGAGTATTCTATCGAGGCCTTCCTCTGAATTGAGAGGGTGTGGTTGGTTATCATCTTCCAAAGACATCCAAGGTGAGTCATCAGAAGTTTCACCTCTTCGATGTGAGGCTTGCCTAAGTGATTCAATCCACATTTGTCCAAGAGTGGTTTGAGTAGCAGAATATCTCCAAGGCAAATGTAAACCAGAATCCTCCTGCCAACTAGTGTTGTCTGGAGACCCTACGATTACTAAATGCTCCTCGGCCCTAGTTGCGGCGACGTAGAGCAAACGTCTAGCCTCTGCATTTTTCCTTTTTTGGGCGATTTTTTTTGCGTGTTCCCACATAGCCGAAATTGGATATTCATCCCCTGGCCATGGAGCTGGATGTCCGGCGAAGAATTCGGGACTAACGATTAATCTTGATTGACTTTCATTGGTCAATGTGATGATGCCTTTCGCACTAAACAGGTCAGTAACGAAGACTACTTTCGATTCTAGACCCTTTGAGTTGTGAATAGTCATCAATTGAACAGCGTCCCTCTCTGGAATATTTTTTGCTTCAAGAGCACGTCCTGCTTGTTCTCTCAAATCCCTCAGACGATCTGCAATTACAATCGCATCACGACCGACTGAATCAGAAATAGAGCGAACTTCGTCGATGAATCGCTCGACATCCTGAATTGAGCCTTCATCACAGTGAGCTGTCAACAAATCAGATTGATCGATTGTTTCGAGGAGTAAGTCAATTATCCTTCCAGATGAGGAGAGGTCAATCCATCTCTGAACTAATGCTCTTTGTCTAGGGTTTGAACTGTATTCGATGAGACGATACATTAGATTCTCATCTTGCCTTGTGTCAAGGAATGATTGTAGTTCGGCATCGCTCATTCCAATCAAGGAAGAGCGGGCCACCCAAGCAGCAGCGAATTTGCTATTCGGACGAGCAATGAATTGGATTAATCCATCTAGGTCTGCGACAACTGGTCGTTCCATCAAGCCGCCTTCTCGGTCGGCTTGCACTGGTATGTCGTGATCCCGTAGATGTCTAACTAGGGCATCTCGGATTTTTGAGCGGCTGGCCATTAGTACCATGATGTCACTATATCGAACGGGCTCTTCAGGTGCTGGTATTGTTACCCAATTCCCATCGGGTGCCATAACTCTAGTTTCTCGACATTGAGTCATAGCCTGTATCCGCTTTGCAATCATCATCGCTTGACGCTCATTAGAATCTGCTTTACCAGACTCGAATGGATCGATGTAGGTTGTCAATTCGGTTGGAGGGTTTTCTTCCCCATCATTCATCACTGGACATATCCATTCCAAGGTTCCGCGATTATTTTCTTTTGCAGGTGATGGTAACAAACGCTGAGCTGAGGCGTAGTAATCTGCGTCGGGGAAGAAGCGATGCCTGTCAGAGAATATATCCTCCCACCATTCGTTCATAACCTGTAGAAGCTCTCCCTCTGTTCGATAGTTCGTAGTAAGAGAAATCTCACCTTCGGAACGAGCAGTGACCTCTTCTGGACTGAGTGAATTGATACCTTCGGTGGTTTCAAAATGAATCCATTCTGTTAGATTTCGCGCATTTTCTTCTGATAGTTGAGAGGCGCGTACAATTTGTCGTCCATGAGAAAATCTTGGGTCGCGGCTCGCTACGTCACTTCTGAGAACCGGTTCTCGAGTTAACTCAGATATGTTCTCATACTCATGTCGATTTATCGAACGAAGTCGGTGAGCAAATTGTCTGAATCCAGCCACTTCGGCTTGCCTGAATGCATAGATTGACTGTTTCATGTCCCCGACATAGCAGACTGTTGGCTGCCAGTCTGTGTCTGGCTCGGTGAGTTCGTCGGTTGCAAGATACTCTCGTGGCCCCCAAAGTCGTGACAGAATACGCCACTGAAGAGGTGAGTTGTCTTGAGCCTCATCGATAATGAAAGCTCGATACCTTCGTCTAATCTGTCGTAACCTTTGGTAACGGTGTTCGAGATCGCGACGGATTTCTGCTAGATTTGAAGCAGAGTCACCTGCCAATTCTGGATTTTCTTCCATCTCATCCAAGATAACAAATGCACGATGAATGTGATCATCACGCCAAGTATTCTCTCCAATGGAATCTAGGGCTGAAATTAATGGCTCAGGGTAAAATGTTCGGCAGACTCTTGGACAAGAATCCAACAATAAATCACCCGCTAGCAAGGCTATATCCCGATGCTCATGAACCTCTTCCCTCTCTTTTAGAGCATCCACGATTCCAGCCAAACCTCGAAGAATGGTTCGAATATCATCGAGGTTTCTCGCTTCTGCTTCAATATTGAATGAATACCCCTTAGGACTAACTCCACTTGGAAGTCGTTCAGGCAATTCATCCGGAAGATGTCTCAGATTAAATCGAGCATTTGCTGGGATAATTGTGTCCTGTCTAGAATCTAGAATTAAGGCGAGTAAAGAGTGATGTTTCACTCTTTGTCCGACGTCTGAACCGAGAATATTTTTTGCTCGTGTATGGCAATTGTTCCATATCTCTCTGACGTTAGATTTGTCTGGGTCGTTTAGGGCTGTGTAAGATTCTATTCCAGGTCTCCACGGATAACTGGAGTGACTTGGTAATTTACCACCAGGGAAAGGATTCCACTCATCTACCTTGAGCAGACTTCCTCCGACGATACACATGAATACCCTGCTAAGCCATATCAAACGCTCCCAATCTTCTGCAGGAGGGCCCTCATCGGAGAGTAAGGACAAGACATGGATTCTGGTTCCCGCTTCCCAACCATTGGTGAATAACCCAGGATAACTACGAACACAATCTACGTAATCCTCGATAATCGATTGAATCGTATTTGTCACTTCTTCAATGTCTTCGGCCCTAATGGAAGTCATGAGGCGTTGTTGCAAACGCTCCGGATCCACACTACCATCAAGGCCTAGCAGACCTCTTTCTCCTTCTGAAATAAATATCGATTTAGAAATTATTGGGTTGAGTATGCTGGTCGCACGGTTACGTCCAGAATAGTGTTGAGTTATTCTGTCCCGGGCTGCTAAAACCGCTTCAACATCATTAGATGGAATTCCAGCATCTACTGCATCACCGTACAAATTAGGGGAATTAGGTAATCTCCAAAGTGTGTTGATACTTTGTTCGGTAATTCGTAAAATCTCTGACTCGGTGACAACGTCTTCTCCGAATTCGTCCCCGAGATAGCTACGATATGGAGACACTAATTGATTGAAGAACGAGTCAATAGTGCCAATTGGAGCATCTTCTAACAACATCAACAATTGTTCAGGGAATCCTTCGTGAGTGATTCTTGGGTCTGCGTCAAATTCGCCGGATGTCGTGAATGAACCGGATTGTAATCGTGCGATTTTTTTCCTTAATTTATCTCTCATCTGGTCGGCAGCGGCTACTGTAAATGTCAGAAGTACTACTTCTGCTGGTAGCAAACCCTCCCAATCTTGCAAATTCATCCTTTGGGAAGAAGGTGAAATTAGAGTGCCGCCCTCTAATTCTCTAGGTCGTTCTGGTGTTGGAAGGAGGCGGGTTGCGCGTTGATCCTTCTCGAGATAATGCTGAACAACTCTCTCTACAATAGTCATAGTCTTGCCAGTTCCAGCGCCAGCGTCGATTACAATGTGTGAATCTAGATTTAGTGCTAGACGCTGACCAGTGTTCAGAGTGATGGGCTCCGAATTATCCTCAACATTACTTATCGTCATAGATTATCACCTCTGACTCTAACATCACATACCGAAGTTACGGGACAGAATTTGCAGGCGTCCTCGCTCGGAGTTGGGTGGACCCGCCCATTGGCTGCACCTGCTGCAGTGGCAAGGGCAGTGGTAAGGCGCTGAGCTAACCAAGCCCTGAATGAGTCACTAGCTTGTTCTGGTTCTTCATCGGGGAAACGATGCATTTGAGATGTTTGAGGGCGACTCCTATCTCCTAACTCAAGCGAAGAGGATTCCTCGTTAATATGGCCTGAAACTTCTAAGAAATGATTAGTATTATGGCCAATTACACTGATTCCAGCAGCGATTACCAAGTCACCTGGATGTGCTATCTCCCAAGCTCTTGCATATAGTGCAAGTTGTAATTCCTCTAGTAACCCCAAGCGATGTCGTTTGATTGGTTTACCTTCACTGGTTTTAATATCTCGAATGATAATTTGTCTACGAGGTCGCCAATCCTCACCATCTAGTCGGATTGGTGCTACTGTTTGGGATCCATTTTCATCCTCAAAAATAGTCATCTCAGAATCGAATGGGACTAAATCGACTCGATCTATTTCTCCCCTCAATCTCAAGGAGGGTAATTCACCGTGACCATGGCTGGATATCTCTTCTGGAAGAGATATTTCTATCCCATCTTCATCGAAAGAAAGTGCCTCCCATTCGATTGCTATCGGTATTGCTCCAGATAATGTTCGTTCCTCTGCAATCATTCGACCAATTCTGCCGGCTAAGGGTGTTGGGCTTTCTTCGCCGAGCCAATCAAACCACTCATTTCTCGTAAAGCCGGTTAGCATACGTAAGCGAGTATTGGAGACTGCGTCGGTCCTCTCTAACCATGGGGCTAAATCAGCAAGAATACTTAGAGCGATAGATTGTAATTCGGAATCGCTTTGACTAGCATTTGCAATATTCAAAGGTAAGTTGCTAGTTTGTATTTCTTCTATTGTTCGTTCTTTATTCTCCTCGACGCCTAAAATTTGCTCAATCAATTGATGGTGGACTTTGTGGAGCAAATTTCCTTGCACTCTAGCATCAAGATCTTCCCTTTGACGCTCCTCTTCTTTAGCATACAAACCTCGGGTTAGCCAACCTTTTCTTGGACAGGATAGCCACTGTTTCAGGCGACTTGCTGACCAGATTGGAACTGTTTGTCCCGCTCCATTGGTATGTCCATGTCGTGAATCGAATGGGATTGAACCAGTTTCTTCAGGTCGGAGTGGTCTTGGGTCAATTGAGGCCATCCTTGGGCCTCCGACTACTGGCCACCGTGAGGCCATCCTTGGACTAACCTTGTTCTTTGGTGGGCTGACGATCAATCGTCTATCTTCAATGCCCCAAAGGTGAGGGATGGCGGATTCAGGTAGGTATCCTTCCTCATCTAAGCCCCTTTGTATTCGTCGTTCTCGATCGTGTTGTATTTCTATGTCTAGAGGTATTGAAACCGCTGAGGGATTGAGAGGTAATCTAGATGGTGGTTCCATATCCCTCAATGAGTTACCATCTTGCCATCTTTGATTACTCGAGTCATTTTCTCTAATTGGAGATTCGTCCAAGTTAATGGAAATTGAATCCGGACTGTGAGTACTAATCCATTCGCGAATTGGAGCGGCGACCGGCGTAGATTTATCCTCGCTGGGATCTAAAATTACAATCTCTGAATTTGCCGCACTTAGCAAATGAAAGAAATGATGACGAGCCTGGCGAATTGGAGTATCTGGTCGAAGAATTCCTAGTCTATGTCTTTCCTCTTCTCCAAGCAGAGGGACTTTGTGAACTCGTAAATCCCAAGAAGAGCTGGATATGTTTGCTAGAATTATCAAATCTGCATTACAACCCAAAGCATCCTCAGGGGTACATAGACGGACACGGCTGTATGAATTGCTACCACCACTTCTTACGGGAGTTGAAGAGAGAATTGTTTCCAATTCAATAACCCAATCAGAGCCATGTTGCGGAATTGATTGGCCTGTTGTTCGTTGCATCCTTCGAAGTCTAGAATGTGCATCAACTACACTTTGTACTACTGCTGCTGGAAGCGAATTAGAGCCATCTGCTAAGTCCAATCCTGATTCTAAATCGACTCTAGATAGGGTCGCAATAAGCCATTCATCGCCACTGTTAGTAGCTTCTACTTGCGGCAAGTTTTGGCCGCTATGACAACCGCGCCACAACTCGGGGTTCGAGAGCGCGGTCTGATCATAATCTGCTAGAAGTGGTCTATTACTTTGGGCCAGTGAAAGAAGCCACCACTGCGTTGCTTCCTTAATCGGACCCTTGTTTGCGTCGGAGTCTTCTCTTGCGAGAGTGGTTAGCCATCTCTCTAGAGTTCCCGCTCCACCAAGTATGTGGTCGCTTCTAGCCAATTCTGACAGTAAATCAGCGTTCGCAATTGGAAGAATTTCATTATTCGATGGGTGAGAATTTACCTCTGGAAAAATTCTCAAGGATTCCTGTAAGGCAAGGGAACGTAATGAATCTAGGGACCATGCATTAGGTCCGTGACAAATACCAGAGAGGCTGGCGAGCCAATGCCCAAGGGGTTTGCTAGAAGCCATCGATTGTGAACTTGGTAGGGAAATTCCTAGATCGTTTAAGGCCCTAATCCATTGGTGATTTTCTTCACTTGATGTTGGGTCAATCAGCAATATGCTAGCATCCGGATTAGTCCTCAGTTGCTCTGCAATTAATCTAGTAGCTAGTGGAATCGAATGGGCCTCTCTCTGAATTGTAAATCTGCGATGAACTGAGTTTTCTACTCCTTCAGATAGGTCCGCCAAATCATGCCTAGGTAACCAATCAGGCAAATTTTCTGATTCGCTAATTGGGTATTGGTCTTCTAGCAGGAATCCATGTAATCCCTGTCTAAAGTTCCCAGGATAGACCAATTGGTGAATAGAACGATGTTGTGAAATTGCTCGTAGTAAGTCTATTTTCCGTGAGGGCAAAACAGGAGAGTGATCGAGCATTACAATTCCATCAATCTCTGAGAGGCTGAATGGTGGATTATCAGAATCAATTGTCCTATCGAGTCCTTCGATTACTCGATCTGTAACAAAGTCGGGATGGGTGCCTCCCAATTGCCCTTCCAATTCTCTAAGGACGTGGGAGAAGCCTGCAATACCTGGTCCTTCCCAATCTTCTAGCCTTCCCTCGCGTGCTAAAACCGAATGTAAAGCGGCTAGAGAACGCGTCTTGTTCCGATTCCATTGGAGCTCGGGTATTGGATGAATAATTGGGAATTGAAAATTAGTCGCAGCCTCGGCACAGGCGGCATTCAATATCAAATTCCAGCCGCCTGACATCGATAGAATTCTTGGCATTCGTAAATCCGCAAGAAGAGATTTTTCAAGAGAATCAATAGTATGGTGAAGAGTTCTATCTATGACCAATCCCTCATCTGCTAAGCGTACAAGGTTCTCTCGCCTAGCCTGCTCTCCCGGATAGAGTATGAGTATGCGAGAAGGACCGCCTTCAGACTTAGGTAATGGGTCTGTGCTCTGCCGTTTTATATGGTCCAACAACCAATCTGGAAGAGGTCCCGGATGAACCTCTTCGTTGGTAATAGAGTGTACCAGTTCCTGAGCCATCACACCACCGAGCATCTACGATGATTTGAGGGGGTTCTTGAACCCGCCGATGGGTTAGGCTCAGAATTGCCCTCATTGGTGTCGACTTCTTACCAGGGGGACCGCAGCGAGTAGCGACAATAGGGTAGCAATGCCCACCCCAGGTAAACTATCGTGGACACTATTGTTGCCTTCTTTTTGGATTTCCCAATCGATTAGTAATACGGCTTTCATATCCTCTCCATCCCATGTTGAAGGAATATCGAGGCTAATCGATCCGTTGGTTCCAGATAGTTTGTGCGCAGCGTGATTAACGTGTTGATAATCTTCCAGATTGTTAGATCCTTCCTCAAAACTTGCTGAATCTTCTACGAACATAATCCAAGGGGTTGTGAACTGAGTCGGACACTCATCTGCACAAGAAGAAATTAGATCGCCGTAATTCCAGCTAAAAATCGCCTCAGATTCTGAAAAATTGACTGAAAAATCTACATTCCCGCCCATGAACCATGCCCGATTTCCTACTTTCAAGGACTGAGAGTAGTCATCTGAAAGCGATACCCCTTTTGCCTTTGAACCTGTATGCATACGCTGTCCGTCTATTACAGTGGTTGGAGCGGCTCTATCGATGCCAACCGCCATCTTTGAGGCTGTGCCGTAAGTGTCTACCCACCGTTCTTCCGTGCTGTTTGAGCCGAATGGATCTTCGATTTCGAACCAGACACGGTGATAGTGAATCAATACTGCATTGACTTCTTCCACTGCCTGACTCATGGCTTCCTCAGAGGTTACGCAATTCGTGCACCAAGTTGCAGTATATACCTCAACAATATTTGGTAAGTCATTGAATTCAGCAGTAATGCTTGCATCAGTGCTTCTGTTACCCATTGGCAGGGTCAATCCACCAAAGGTCCCCGCTTCCTGTTGGTCTCTTGCGTCAACCCAGATTGTTCCACTTTGAGCTAATGCGGCCATTGGAGCCAAGAGTAGGCACGAGAGTAAGACCGCCAGAATGCTTCTCATAGAATCGGCGAAATAATGCTGGTGAAGAAGGATTCGCTATTATTGCGTCGAAGAAAAGGCAGCAATGGTCCTTTCAATATCCTCATCAGTGATGTGTAAATGAGTAACTGCTCTCACCTGCGAATCATGAATATCGATGATATCAACTCCCTGTTCGGCGAGCGAAGACACAACTGATTTAGCGGTACCTTCCGGTGTTGCAATAAGTACTATGTTTGAATGAACCGCATCTAATTCTACGGAATAATTTGGCATTTCATTAATGGCCACTGCTAGCCTCTTTGCTCGAATGTGGTCTTCAGCAAGTCGCCCCATATTATTCTCCAAGGCATACAGTCCTCCTGCGGCGATGATTCCTGCTTGTCGCATACCGCCACCCAGCATCTTTCGGAACCTATGTGCTCGATCAATGAATTCCTTGCTACCAACAAGAACCGAACCAACAGGAGCACCAAGGCCCTTCGATAGACAAATTGTCACTGTATCGAAATCTCTGACCATCCTAGCGGGGTCTGTTCCTGAGACTGCTACGGCATTGAATAGTCGGGCTCCGTCCATGTGAGCCTTGCAACCATTGTCGTGAGCAATCTTACAAATCTCATCAAGTATCTCTTGTGGATAAACGGAGCCTCCGCCTAGGTTTGATGTGTTCTCCACACAAACCAGACTACAATCTGGATAATGCGATTCGCTACCTTCTGCTTTTCGAATCGCTGCCTTAACATCCTCTGGCTTCATTATTCCATCTGGAGCAGGTACTAACGACATCGAGCATCCTGCAAGAGAGGCATAGCCGCCACCCTCATAACGGAAAATATGGGATTTTGTGTAAGCGACTATCTCATCACCAGGACGGGTGTGAGCAAGTATTGCAACCGCGTTACCCATAGTTCCTGATGAAACAAAGAGCCCTGCTTCCTTACCAAGCAATTTAGCCACCTTATCCTGAAGTGCATTCACGGTTGGGTCGTCGCCCATGACATCATCTCCAACTTCCGCTGAAGCCATCAATTCACGCATGGATTGTGTGGGCTGGGTGACAGTATCGGACCGCAGGTCCACCCTGTCAGAGGCATACTCGCGCATAGTTCTCGCGAATCGGACTCACATTTCAAGAAAACCGAGTGTCTTGTTCAACACCCAGTGTCTAATTTAGTGATTCACTCTTCTTCGATTTTCTTTGGTGCGGTCTTTCTTGGCTTCGGCTTACCGGCGCCCTTAGGTCGCTTTTTGCGTCTCTTTGCACCCTCTGGTGGCCTTCTTGCCCTCTTGCCTTTAGGAGCAGGTTTGCTCTTACCCTGAGTCATCAGGTATCCACCTATTGCAAGGACTACTATAGCAGCTCCAGCAATTGGAATTATCGGTAGTCCACTATCTTCGCTAATACAGGAAGATTGTCCTTCTTCGGGTTGAGATTCTCCTGAAGGGCAACGTGTTTGTTGGGAAGACCCTGCAGATTCAACGAAATAGTCTGCACTAGCAAGGTTACAACTTTCCTTTCCAAATAATGGTTGGTAAGTTCCGGGTGAACATGGAGTTTGATCACTTGAACCTACAGAGGATACTGCGTGTCCTGGTTCGGATTGCTGACACTTTGATTGGCCTGTGAGACTTTGGAAAGTTCCAACCTCACATGGTACTTGTTCGGTTGCCCCAAACCCTTCTACGAAATGTCCCGCCTCGGCGTCTAGACACTCAGATTGTCCAGTATCTGGCTGGAATGTACCTGGATTACAATTCTCGACTGTCGAGGAACCTGTCTCCGCAGAATATTTCCCAGCAGGTGAATCCAAACAATCCGTTTGACCTGTGTCCCATTGGTATGTTCCTGGTAGGCATTCTGTTTGTCCGGTTGCGGCATTGTTGGATACGAAATTACCAGGGGAGGCTGCAATACAATCTGTACTTCCAGAGTCCGGTTGATAAGTACCAGGTGCACATTCCTCCTGTTGGGATGAGCCATCAAATCTGACGATATACCCAGGGTCGGCATCTGTGCAAGATGAGGCCCCCGCTTCCGCAGTATAGGTTCCTGCAATACATTCGAGTTGTATTGTTGATCCCATGTCTGGAACATAGTATCCCGGTGATGCATCGGTGCAGGAAACTATTGCAGTTTCTGTTGAATAGGTGCCGACTGGACACTCAGTTTGACCTGATGAACCTGTGTTGGGAACATGATAGCCTGGTTCCGATGGAACACAAGATGTGCTTCCCATTTGATCTTGGAAAAATCCTTGCTCACAAGGAATCATATCCGGAGAACCAGGGTCTGAGTTGTAGTGACCAATTTCGGTGATTAAACAACTATCTTGTCCTGAGAGTGGTTGATATTCACCTGGAAGACAAGCCGATTGGGTTGCGGAAAGATTGGTGCCTACGAAATACCCCGGGTCTGCCTCCTTACACTCAATCAAACCTCGTACATCAGCATAGGTACCTGGTTGACAGTCGGACTGTTCAGTGGCACCTTCCTGACCGACGTAATTTCCTAAATTAGCTCTCCAACAAAGAGTCATTCCTGTTGCCGGTTGGAAAGTTCCAGCCTCACAAATAGTCTGGGTCGACTGCCCTTCGCTTGGAACGTAGTACCCGGCTTGACTAGCAATACAATTAGCTTGACCCTCCAAAGATTGGAAATATCCTGGACTGCAAGGGATTGGCGATGTTGAGCCACTTACATCATTGTAATGTCCAATCGGAGTAGTGTGGCAGTATGATTGGCCTGATGCATTTTGATACTCCCCCACATCACAAAGGGCCTGATTCGTTGAAGCGATTCCTGAAACATAGTGTCCAGGGAATGCATCGTAGCAGAATGATTGAGCAGCATAAGGTTGGAACGTTCCCGGGTTGCAAGGAATTTCGTATGTCATATTGGAATTGGGGGTATAGTGGCCCGGAGAGGTGTCGTTACAAACCTCATCTGCGACTATCAAATATTGCCCAGGTGGGCAAATTGGACTACCATAAGGGGTGCGATCGAAAATGGATAGATTTCCATCATTATCAGGGTCTCTATCACTTAATGGCACATACGCCGCTGAGCCAGAATTTTGACCTGATAGATTCACCCAAGCTGGCACATCACTATCGATTGGGAAACCGGATGATGCATCGCCTAATCCTAACTGGCCCCTTTCATGACCTCCCCAACACCATACCGAGCCATTTGTCGCAACTGCGCAAGTATGATCTAAGCCCGCAGATATTGCCGCGAACTCTATACCACTAGGAATACTTACTGCGACTGGACTACTAGGATTAGACGAGTTATTGGTTCCAGAAACTGAGAAATCTACAAATGTCCCGTCTCCTATTTGGCCTGCAGAATTATTTCCCCAACACCAAGTACTATGATCGTCCAAAATAGTACAGGAGTGCCTTACTCCGGAGGATATTGATATGGCAGTTCTCCCATACGGCAGATCGACAAAATCACCATTCACAGACATCAGAGAATGGGTTCCATCTCCTAACTGACCATTTCTGCCGCCTCCCCAACAGTATATGCTACCGTTATCAAGGATTGCGCAAGCATGCCCTCCTCCCAAAGAAATAGCAGACAGACTCCGATTATCTGGAATTATTGTTATTGGTTCGGGATTTACTTGTGAATATTCAGACGTGTTGTATCCTCCTGTCCCCAGTTGCCCATAGGAATTATCCCCCCAACACATTCCAGTTCCATTTTCCACTATCACACAAGAAAAGTCGAATCCCATTGAAATAGCAATTACGCTTTCATTGTTAGGAATCATCACCTGGGTGGGGTTGAGAACCGAATCCAAATGATTTCGCGTTGAATGATGGGTGTCATTAGTTCCCGTTTGTCCAAAAGGAGTATTTCTCCCCCAACACCAGACCGTGTAGTCGTTCGCGATAATGCAACTGTTGGAACCCGCTGCTTCTGCATGCAAGGCGGTCCTATTAGGTGGCATATAAGCGAGCCAACCCTGATTTACCCCCCAAGGTGAGACATATCCATATCCAAGTTGTCCATACAAATTATCCCCCCATGAGACTACTTCGCCATTGGTCTGTACCGCTAATGAATGAAATCCAAAAGAACTTATCGATTTTGTAAGACCACTACCGGAACCATATGTCACATAGTATGGTTCACTCAGGTCACTACCGTTACCTGTTCCCAAATTGCCACGATCATTTGAACCCCAACATTTTGTTCTGGGATTAACCCATGAGGGTATTTTCATATTCACGCAAGTATATTCGAAAGAGGATGCCAATACCGTTTCTGTATATACAGAGCCGGCTTGGAATCCCATCAAACTTTGATTTGCGGAATGTGTGTTTTCTATGGCTTTCTCATCCGCAAGTTTCTCTTCCGAGCCGGTGTCTATAGCAAAGGATGCAGACAACCCAAGAAGTAATGCTGTAAGCGCTAAAGATAGGCAGATTCGTCGACTAAAGGACCGATTCATAATAATTCCACAGGGCTAGAATACCTTAACGCTTTTTCAGGCATATACTAGGGATTAGAAATTACAATGGTCAAACTCATTTGTGAGTAGCCTCACGGAGGTCCGTTATAGGGGGAACCGACATAGTGAACAGTTCAGAACATACAAATGATTTACAGGTTGAATCTTTCCTTTCTGACAATTGTCCTCCTATGGGAATTTACGAAACCCTCTATGCCTTCAGAGACACCTTTGGTAGCTTCATGGGGACAGAAGGGACTCATCCTTGGTCGCAAGGTTTTCCGCTTACTACTCCGCTGGAAAAATTCGATGGTCCCGCCCTTCCTGATAGTGTAGAAGTGACATGGCAAGATCGATTCTATCCCAAGGCTTGGGGGCATCCAGAATTACGAGAAGCAATCGTTGACTACTACAACTCACAATATGGCTCATCCATTACTCCAGAGAACGTCATGGTCTTCGCCGGGGGAAGGCCCGGAATCTACACGGTAATGGCCTTCCTAAAAGAACACATCAAGGTTAGAATTGGTAACATAGAATGGCCAGCATATCTCGACATTCTAAC
>WTHI01000023.1:0-19942 GCA_011523185.1 Methanobacteriota archaeon | reverse complement strand
CGCGTGGAGAGAAGTCTTGCGCAGATTGTGGATATGTTCTCGAGGAAAATCAGCTAGACGATGCTTCTTGGAGCCCAGGCGAATTTGACCCTAATCACGAGCGCAGACGCCCGGTTCCCATGACGATTGAGCAAAGAAAGCGTGCCCGAAGGATAGAACGTACTAAGAAAATGACAACCCCGAAGGCCAGCCCAATTATTACGGAAATTGAGCGATTATTAGACTCGGAATTTTCAGATTTGCCTGAAGCAGTTCGAAAGCTAATCATGGGAATCATTGCACGGTTGTTTGCAAGAAACGGCAAGATCCCAAAATTTAGGAAAGTGACCGGGCGAGACCTTCACTTGGCTCTAATCCTATGTGTGATGCGTTCTCTAAATCAATACGCCGATATCCAACTAGGCGTCGTGAAGCGTGAAAGAGAATCCGGTGTGCCTCAGAACGATATTTTGTGGGTAAGACGCAAGGTGTTATCTGATTTGGATTCGATATTCCGAGTAGGACATCGACCGCGCGATTCTTCTGAGGTCCGAAGGGATCGAATCAGAAGAGTAACCTCGGAATTTTTCGGCTACATGAACTCCGATGATGAGATATCTCCCAAATTAGTTGACCGATTAAGGAAACTAACAAAAGCGAAGCTGACAGAAAAGGGTGAGCCGTTGGAAACAGCATCCACCGGGTCGCGCGCAGTTCGTGTGGTTGTTAGGGAAGCAATTCTTGAGGCGTCACGTGAAATCGATCTTTCACCAAAGGAAAGAAAGGCCGTGACTAAGAATTTGTCTGGTGCCAAGAGAAGATCCACATCTAGAAGAGGCTCTTCTTCATCCACTGCATAAGGGCACTAATCTAGAGGCCCATCTGTATTTGGTGGTAGTGGACCTACACCTGGGTCTCTTCTTTCGAAATTAGCCCAAACAGGACCCGGTGCAATCCTCATTCTCTGACCGATTGTAATCATCGGTTCCAAAATTTCTCCAAATCGGTGTGCCACATTTGCTAGGTTTTGTCTTGGGTGCTCCTGTCTGGTGTACATACGGTACACTCCGTGAGGGTGATTAGGATCATTGGGAAGATCTGCCATCCGAATCCATCCGGAAGAAATCAGCATCTCATTGACTAATTCTTCTTCGATTTCATTTCTCATGTTAATCGTAGTTGCATAACCTTGGATTTGAACTAGGCTACCTCCCTCGTCTTGTCTTGTAAATGTCAAAGTCGTACCAAGTGGCAATCTTAGGAGGACGCTCCATAGACGTGGAAATTGTACCGTTGCTCTAATGGCAAGTTCTTCAGCATCGGCTCTCCTTCTCTCCATTTCTCGGATTTCTTCGGCCTCAGCATCACGATTTCTTAACTCATATTCTCTTCCAGCACGTCGACCAAGACGTTCCAAGAAATCTTGACCTTGCCTTTGTCCATTCAATGCAAACCTGACAGCCGGTTCGAGAGTTTCTATTTCTCTTGAAGATGTAACATCATCGAGTAGACTGAGAGTAATAGTTCCAATTGCATCTCCTAATACTAAATTACGCAATTCTGGAGTTTCTACAATACAAACTCCCTCTCTCAATCTTCCCGGCATATTTCCAGTGTTTACGGAATTTGCTCTTACCCTGAATCTACTACCATGTGGCCCATTGCCAGGAGAAATACTCCACGTAACACCAGATACTCCTTCAACTAGAAAAATAGATTTCTTTCTATCTAGGTTCACCCTGTCGTTATTGAGAATGCTCCGAAGGAACTCAATTCCTTTCGCGTCGGCTTGACTTAGTGCCGTATCTTCACTAGTGAGTAATCCATATTGGAGACATCTGAGAAATTGGAAATCGTCATGGCTTATTGGAGACAGAGCGCAATTCAGTAAGCGAGAGATTAATTCGATGTTTGCAGGCATTCTCCTAGTCTTCCATTTCATCTCCTGACGCATATGTAGGTAGATTCTTCCTCGTCTAATCTGGAATGTTCTACAAACCAATAGATCGTTCCTTTGAAAATCTCTAATTTCGAGAGAATTGGTCCATCTTCTAAACCACTGTAACTGTTCGATAAACCGCTTTGGTATAGCGAGATTAACATCGCGATTATGTCTGTTGAGGAATGCTAATTCCCTTCCGAATTCTTGATTGATAAATTCTGGTCTTATGTAATGGACAACAGGATGTAGTGAAACCTGTTTTCCGTAACGTCGGCCCTCAGTGAGGAATTGAGCTCGTCTCGGATTAGGTGCAATCCTTGAGCATGCTATATTCAACGACAAGAGGAAACTTCTCCAATCAAACTCTTCAGCACCATCCTGTTTTACTAATTTCTCTAGTGTAAGGTATGGTACTGAAATTGGAATTCCATCTAATAGAAACTGTCCATTAGCCCAAGTTAGGTAGCTCCCATCCGGCAGTATGCCGCCTCGTTGTAATCTCCTTCTCGCTGAAAAATTACCATCAAAGTCCCTTCCGTTTTCTATTTCCTCCTTCATTTCATCGTCCAAATACCACGGACCAGGAGGGTCAATAATCCAATGTGAATCTGGTATTTCTCTCGGTGATTTTATCCAGTCAATTGAGTCTCTTAGGTTAACATCAAGATCCGACCAAAATATCCCCTTGTGTCCTCTCTTTAATCCAATTCTCGATACGGCAGAATTCATTTCATTGTCCTTAGGAACTAGGTGTAATGAGGTTCCACCAATAGCCGGTATTAAGACATGACAAAGGTCACAAAAATCCCTTTCTTCGGAAACGCCACAGCCTTTGCAAGAACTCATGCTGATTCCTCCAAATCGGCCAACATTCCACCAAATCTCTCGAATATAGGTCCAACCACTTCACGGAATTCTTCTCTGCGGTCGGCGTTTGGAAGCGTATTCAAATGTTCGAGAATTATATGTCTAATTCTTTGGTTATGAGCTTGCTCTACTCCCCCCCATACATCTTCATTTTGATTTTCTTCATCCTCATCAAAATCTTCTTCCTCAAAATAATCCTCCTCATCGTATTCAATTTCTACTATTTCGTCATCTTCGGGGTTGTAGCGCTCCAATAATTTGTCCCACCAGTCCGATTGATGTGGGTTCAGATTCTTCCAATTCGGAAAGTTTTCTAGGAGGTTGAGTAGCATATCTAAAGTGAAAATATGGCTCCTACTCTCTACATCGTTATGTAAAGCCAATAGATAGCTGGCTACAACATCACCAGGTGGAAAATGAATTGATGCTTGACTGTCGATACAAAGAGGTAAACCTTCATCATCTATCTCTGGAATCATTGATTCACATGGGATTGCTTTCACATCGTATTTGATTGGATTTATCGTCTCAGAAAGTAAGTAAATCAACCCACTTTTGCCAACTACTTTTATTGCATTTTGTTCATTCACTATTTCTGGGCATAACGAGGAATAATCGCCTAGGGAATCTACGGTGTCTCTGAGAAATTTAATCGATTTAGCCTGAATATTGTTGGGTTGCCAACGTTCAAATTCGGAATTCCAACACCAAAATAAACTGCTTAAATCAGACTCCCGATCTGACTCCTGTGGTTCGAAAGCCCATGAAAGTAAAATCCTCCAAACTCTCGGATCAACCACAACTGGGATTGCAGTTGGCTTACCTCTTTCAAGTGCAAGAAAGCAAAATCTATTGTCAACGACGACTAATTTGGGAAGGTTTTGCCAGTGTAGAATTTTGTTCGTCCACAAATCAATATTTGGTTCAGATAAAATCCAATTCCATGCATTTCCTGATGTTCCTCCCTGATAGTTAATCAGATCTAAGTTTCCATCAACTAATTTTCTTTCGGGAATATCAGAGACATTTTCTTCTTCCATCTTTTTTATCCATTTTAGGTAAGGTGGTCTTAATGCCTCTGGAGTAAAATCTCCAGGTGTTGCCATATGGCATGTGAAACTCTGCCAAGAATTGTGTATATACCACTCTGACCAATTTTCGATGGCCCCAGGCTTACACTCTCTCATGCAACACGACATTGCTATCAAAAACCACTTCCAATCTGAAACTATACTCGGTCTACTAGGATTTGCCAACCATTTTGCTAAGTCCAATAGAGGCAATGGACCTTCCAACATAACCTTATCAACGAACATTACATTATCATCTCCATCGATGAATAGCGTCGAACCTCCTGGCAGAGGTAGGCTGGTAATTCCTACATTGCCATGCATAGAGAGAGTCCCATGAAGCTCCCTCCAACGCTCGGATTCTTGTTCAGTCCATTGTTTTGTTTTCCCACGTTTTGACCGGAAGGCTCGTGGTAAATCCGAGTCAACAGTTTCCGATTCTGCTAACATCAATTGTCTCTGTTCTAGAGTCAACCCCCGTCCTGGCTTGAGCATTGAATTCAAGCGATCTAAACTGCTATCGTATGGGATATGGGTAATCGGCCAGCCAGTAATTCCCCTAGCGACGATTGAACACACTGCACAGTCATGAACGAAATTAGAATTTGAGAAACCACACCAACAAGAAAGGGACATACTAGCCAAATAACTTCCAGAGTATTTGAAGAGACGATTCGAAGTGGTATGAAGTTACATTAAGACAGGCATAATTGCAACATTGACGGGTGAGTATTCAAGACATGGTGCACAGTCGAAGAACGATGGCGAGTAATCAGACAGGATATGTTTGTCCTCGTGATGGCTCCGATTTGGTGCCTCCTTCAGCATCTCAAAGATCCGCATATCATCGAAATGGGATACATCACTGTGAAACCTGCTCTGGAATGTTGCTAAACGCCGATGCAGCCGCTTCTTCATTCTGCTCAGAGAAACTACAAGAGATGCATGAGGGATTCGTAGAAGAAGGAACACCGGACGATATCGATTGTCCTTTTTGTGATTCTCAAATGAAAGTTCGAAGTTTTGCATTTCAAAGATTGGATGGCAGCCTTACAGATCCGATTGAAATCGACGGCTGCCCAAGTTGTAGCTCATTCTGGTTGGATGCTGATGAACTTCATCGCCTTTCTCCACCTTCTAATGGGGGTAAGGACGCCAAAGTTGAGGCAAATGCACTGGCAGTAGTTTTGGAAATTCTACTGCAATTACCGGTTGTTTTCGTATAGTTTTCACAGGTAATCCATGTACAATATGGCAGCAAATACCCACATTAGTATGCCCATTGCAAAATCGATTTTTCGAGCCTGAGCACGTAGTTTCGATACTCCATCTCCCCTTGTTAAGACCGTAGCCACGGTGACATACCATGTTCCGTCAATTGCCATTCCCAGAAGACCCATACCAAACAGAGTTTCAGTACTGATATTTGCCTCGATGAAAGGCGCGTAAAGCGCCAACATCCAAGCGAGAATCTTTGGATTTAGCAAGGCGATTGCAAAGCCTTGAATGAATCCAGTCCGATCGGATGGTCCATGATTTTCATCGGAAGAAGAGTGGATTTCAGCCATTGATGCTTTGAGAAAATTATACCCTAGCCAAAGCAGTAGGGTAATTCCTCCCCATTTCAGAATCGTTTCAGTCGAATCGTGTACAGACAATGCAGTTGCTATACCGGCGGCAGCCAGAAATGCGTAGATTCCAAATCCGATGCCATGACCAATTCCAGTCATTACGCCTTGTCTACGCCCCCCTACCATAGTATTGCGCAGGACTACTGCAAGGCTGGGGCCTGGGCTCATCGCTCCGAGTACAAACACGGTCGCCAGAGCGACCCATGCCTCGGGGTTCATCGAATCACCGATTATGCGTCAGCGTACATCTCTTCGATTTCGGCGGCCCAGTTCTCACGAATCTGCTTTCGACGAATCTTCAGAGTTGGTGTCAGCTCCCCGTGGTCAACCGACAAATCTCTTGGTAGAATTGCAAACTTCTTAATCTGCTCAGGGTTACTGAATTTCTTGTTAAGTTCCATAACCGATTCTTCAAGTTGATTGTATGTGTCACTGCCAACCGCGGTATACTCTGAAAGGTCATGACCAAGTTCTGCTAGCTTTGCCAACTGCTCCGCAGGATCCTTCGGAACTTCGGTTGCTCCATCTAGGCCGTGAACGTCCCTCAGTATCGCTCCAACGTCGAGAGTGAATAGTGCGCTGCAGTATTTCCTGTTGTCGCCAACCAGCATGCACTGTGACACAACTGGGATAGATTTCATTGTCTCTTCTATGACGAGTGGTGCGATGTTCTTTCCCGCAGAGCTGACATAGATTTCCTTCAATCTGCCTGTTACGTAGACAAATCCATCTGAATCAACCTTGCCCAAATCTCCTGATTTAAGCCATCCGTCCTCAGTCATAGTTTCTGCAGTGGCTTCAGGATTTTTGTAGTATCCAGCCATCACATGCCTTCCGCGGAACTGGATTTCACCGTTCCCTTCTTCATCAGGATCATCGATTCTCAATTCTGTTCCAACGAGTGGTTTTCCAACCGATCCAATTCTATTGGCACCAGGATGGCCAAGTGTTGCGCCAGCTGTAGTTTCTGTCATTCCATAACCTTCGAAAATAGGGATGCCCAATTTGTGGAACAAATGTAGGATTTCGGGGTTGATAGGGGCCGCCCCTGTAATCGCAAACTTCAGATTGGAAAAACCAATCTTACCTTTTGCAGCTTTTCGAACGACATTTCCAAGAATAGGCAGTTTCAACCAACCAACCTTGCTTCCAAGACCTGCTACTAGGTTACTGTAGACCTTCTCATAGATTCTTGGAACACCTATGAATAAGTGTGGGTTAACTTCCTTACAATAATCAATCGAGTGAAGTGGATTGTCAACCACCCTCATGTGCATTGCATCACGAATCCATAGGTGGTTGTCAGCCAACTGACCAAAGACGTGTGCGCAAGGAAGCCAAGAAACATATCCATCTCCTTGATTGAACCTAACAATCTTGTGCACCTCTCCTAATTCAAAATCCATATTGTCATGGGTAAGTACAACTCCCTTCGGGTTTCCAGTCGTTCCGGATGTGTAGATTAATGTCGCAACGTCATCGGGTTTGATTGATTCAGTCCTCTCCATGACTATCGATTCCGGGGTGGAATCAGCCTTGGATAGGAATTCCACCCATGTCATTCCAGTCTGATGGTTGATAGCGTCCATTCCTTCCATAGAGACTACAGCCTCAACTTTTCCAAGATTGGGCATGGCTGCCTCAAGGCGGTGATTGCACATTTTTCCTGTATCTCCCCCATCCATTGGGTTAGTTCCTACGAATACTACCTTTGAGTCAGAGTTTCCTACAACCCACTCTACTTCTTCTGGGGAGCAAGTGTGGTATACGCCAACTGCCGCTCCACCAGCCATGTTTGCTGCAACATACGCGGTGTACCATTCAAATCGATTGTATGAATAGATGCTCAACTTGTCTCCATGTTCAAATCCTAGAGAAATAAGTGATTGAGCGACTTTCACCGAGATGCTGTAGAAATCTTGCCAGGTCATGGTAACCCAGTTACCAGAATCATCTTTCCAAGAGACAGCCGGTTCATTCGCGTATTTAGAAGCATTTTCCATTAGGTGTTGTGGGGTAAACATGGTGTAACCAGCGACACCATGTTAGTATCTTACTTAAGGAGATTCTCACGCGTGATTTTTCAAATTTCTAATCATGAATATTTGGCAATACAGCCCTAACATTGGCCCGCCAATCCGCTCCACCGTTTCTATTTGCAAGCGGCGAAGCGGGGCTTGGATGCCAGCATGTCGTAACTTCGATATCAGTGGATGAAAGAGCATTTGCTGCGCGCTTCTCAGAATATCTACCAACACCGATAACTCGCTCTATTTGCATTATTTCTACTACTTCTCGTAGGTGTTCATCACATCTTTCTAGCAAGGCCTTGGTGGTTGGTCCGGAAATCTTGTCAGGTGTGATATTAGTGGCTCTTTCTCCAGAGAATAACATCAATGGACAATGATTCAGTAAGAAAACCGATTTGAAAATTGACTCAGCATTACCATATTCATCTGCCAGAAGGCCCCATAGTCTGGTGCCACTGACTTCTTCCTTTGGCCAATCAAGTCCAGATACCGGCCTCTTTGGGTGAGGGTTTCTAGGCTGCTCTACCTCAAGATCTGTGATTTTCAAGAGGTCTCGTACAACACTTGTTGCAGCGAAAGGAATCCCCATCTGACCCATACCATGCGGTCCAGGATTCATACCAAGAAGTAGGGTTTTTGCTCCTCCTCCTGATGCTAATTCTAAGTAGGCATGATGTGGTTTCCAAGCATACGCCAGCGGATTGTATACCGCATCAACCGAACCTTCCTTGACCAATGAGTCAGCAAATGATTCTACATCGTCACGGAGTGTAGAGGAAGCTCCAATCATTCGTTCGACAATCATTCAATCGCCTACTGCTTTACATCTCCAACCATAGCGCCAGCGACTCTTTGTAACTCATCCGGAGTGATTGGAAAAACCGTTTGTGCCGAACCGGCAGCACCCCACACCAAATCATATTGGAAGAGGTCTTCATCCATTAGAACAGTACAGGGTTTTATGTGACCAAAGGGAGGCACTCCACCGGGTGCATATCCAGTTTTTTCAGAGATGTATTCGGGATCTGTCATGCTAGGTTTGTACCCTAGTAAACGCTTCAATTTCTTCTTTCGATCGACTCGATTTGCTCCGCTGGTGATTACAACAACCGCTCCATCTTCTCCAGCGAATACAATCGACTTAGCTATGTGAGCGACTTCGCAGCCTAATTGATCTGCGGCATCTTGGCTTGTCCGTGTACCCTCCTCATAGCGCCGTGCAGCGGGCTTGTAGCCGATTTTTTCACACTCCGCTAACCACACATCATGCCCATCCATGACTTCCCATGTGAGGCCTTTGACTTGATTATTTGCGAGTAGCATTGAAGCAGAAAGCCTCCTCTTTGACCCGTACAATTCATCAGCATAAGTCAGTCGAGTGTTGCTATGGAGTGGCCACCGGGGCCGTATGAGTACGCGATGTTCGCGTTGCTGTTGATGACAATCCCTGTTCAACGCTTGTTAACTCGTGATGAGGTGCACATGCGAGTTCCATTGCGTGGACTACTCAATGAAATTCGAGAAAAGGGATATTGGTGGCATATCGCGCTGTATCTCTTGATGTTCCTGTACAAGGCAATAATTGATCATCACAATGAGCCGATGAAGGCGAGAGTTGGTGGCTATACACATTGGATTCACGCGATTGAAGGTGACTGGACTCTTTGGGTTCAGGAGACTTTCTACAGCGATTTATTGACTGATTTGTTGAGCGCTCATTATCTCTTCATGTATCTGTTTATGATTTGGTTTTCACCAATGTACTACATCCTATCTAGAGACGAAGTGATGGCCGACAAGGCTGCTTTGAATTATTTCGTGATATATCTCCTCGCTGTTCCTATGTATTTGTTTTTCAACGTCGAGGTGACGAGTAGTTTCATCCCCGGTATGGAAGCCCCGCTTTACCACGATGAATTCACCTTGGCCTTCTTCACCACGCATGACCCAATGGACAATGCAGTTCCAAGTTTACACATCGGTTTACCAATTTCCTTACTTATCCTAAATCGTCTGCATTGTCGGGAACTCGGAATTGAGATCAAAGATTGGAGACACCGCGAATTCGATATTTTCGTTATGGCGAATGTTGCAATCTACTTCTTCTCGATTCAATATCTCGGAATTCATTGGATAGTTGACATAATCCCTGGAATAATTCTTGCAATCGTTTGCGCAATGTTTTGTCACTCCATGCAACCTATTCTTAGGAAAACAGCATTGAAAGATTGGAAAGAATTGCTACCAGACCGCAAACAATCAATCTTCGCCGTAGTTTCTGTTTTGCTATTCAGTGGAGTTCTAATTTTCGGTGCAATAGATGGCCCGGGTGCTGATGAAGATATACCCAATTATCGATTAGGTAATGGCGATGTAAAACTTGACACAATTGAGGTTCACAGTCTTTCCCACCCTGTGGGTGTTGAGATTCGAAATGTTGGTGATAATCCTGTTGATGTAATGATAGTAGACCGAGACCAAGTTGTGCCTTATTCTGACAAAGGAATAATCGATTGGGACTCGATAATCGCAGATTCCACTATGGATTCTAACTTCCGCCTTTCCTCACTTGCAGAAGGTGAATTATTGAAAACAGAAGTAGAGATCGATTCCTTATTTGATTCATATTTGGTGCTACTGAGAGTATCAGAATCAGCAGACGGAAGCGCAGAAGTCCGCATTACAATGGAATATGTTGATGATGAATTAATTTGGAGTGCATTGCTTGCCAGTTGGCCATCTTTCATTATTTTCGGAATTGTGGTTGAGGGCTATGTTAATCGCTCAAAGCAAATTGAAAGCGATGATATTTCCGATATAGATTCCAGATAATATTCCACTACCTATCCACAATCCAATTCTGAACGGTGGGAAATGACTTTCCTGAACCTTTAGGGTCCGGCCAATCCAATATAGAATAACTGGAATAAACCAGACAAAGAATAATGCAATGGGAAAGTAAGAGATTGACATACCAATCCAGATTCCAGCTAACATCTCGATTTTTCGTTCTGTCTTGGAATCTGGCAATGCTAGCAAACCAATAGCAAGAAGTGCGCTAATACCAACCGGCCCCATTAGGGAAGATTTGTCTAATAAATCGTGGTTGATTAGATACGGTAAGGCACCCGATACAAGGCCAATCGCAAATGGAATCAACCACAGACTCGTGGGTCGCCTCCCGTCCCAATACACGTTCTTGCGCGACTGAAAGTCCCACATCAAGGTGCTGAATCTATGCGGAAGGTTTTCTTTAGATTTCAGGACCTCATCAGTTCATGGCGAAGGGCCAGATAGTCGCGGGATGCCTTGCTCCACACCCTCCACACCTAGTTTATGCGGACAACCCGCCGCAAAATGAGGCGTACTCAGAGGGGGGTTGGGAAACACTTCGGTGGGGATACCAACGCCTCGCTAGAAAATTGAAAAATATTGATTATGATGCAATTGTAATCTTCACTCCACACTGGCAGACCTACATTGGAACTCATTTCCTAGGCCTGCCCGAATTCAAGTCGAAATCTGTTGATCCAGTATTCCCTAACCTATTTCGCTACAATTACGATTTACAAGTCGACGTGGAGCTCTCAGAAGCCATGCGAGATGCGGCTTCAAAGGAAGGCATCATCACCAAGATGATGACAAATCCAGATTTCAGAGTCGATTATGGAACTATTACCAGTTGCCATTTGCTAAATCCTGAATGGGACAAGCCGATTGTGACAATTTCCAGCAATCGAAATACTCACTATTACTCTCCTGAAGTTATGATTGAGCAAGCAACTGCACTAGGTCGCGCTTGTGCAAAGGCGATTGAGGAAAGTGGCAAGCGCGTAGTACTGGTAGCAAGCCACTCACTATCTCACCGACACTTTGTCGAAGAAGCACCATTGCCTGAAGATATGAGCAAGGAGCATATCTACAATCACAGCCAATATGTTTGGGATATGAAAATCGTCGAAATGATGCGGGACGGAAAAAGCCGCGAGGTAATCGATATCATGCCAGAATTCACCGAGCAAACAATTGCTGAAACAGAAGGCGGCGGCTTGATTTGGATGCTCGGAGCCATGGGATTCCCTGATTTCCCTGCTGAGATTTACGGCTACCAATCAGTAATCGGGACTGGAAACGTAATCGCGTGCTGGGATCCGAATGATGAAACTCGTGAGTACGTACTTTGAGGTGAGAAAATGAGTGAAACGAATGAACCCGAGATTCTCTTCGGAATCTATTGTCCACCCCATCCACAACCACTCCTTTCTCCTGAAGCAAGCGAAGGATACAGCAATCTTCGAGCCGCATACGATGAATGCCGAAAGCGAATTGAAGAAAGCGAGGCGGATATCATCCTAGTTTATTCAACAACCTGGCCGAGCATTATTGGTCATCAAATTCAGGCCTTAGAAAAGGCGATATGGACTCATGTGGATGACGATTTCCACTATCTTGGTAGTATGCCATATGAATTCCATATGGACACCGAATTCGCTCATTCAATGAAAGAAAATTGCGAAAAGAGGGGTTTGGAAGCTAGAACGGTCGAATACGAAGGCTTCCCAATCGACACTGGCTCAGTGGTTGCTTTGCAATTGCTGAACCCTGACAATCGAATCCCTTCCTGTATTCTTTCTAGCAACATGTACGCTAATCGTTCCGAGACTATCGTACTGGGCAAGGCAGTGAGAGATACACTGGCCCAACAAAACAAGAAGGCAGTAGTCGTAGTAGTCTCGAGTCTTTCCAATCGTATGTTCACAGAACACATAGACCCCAAAGAGGACAGAATCCACTCTCAGAAAGACGATGATTGGAATCGTAAGATTTTGGAATTCTTCGATGATGGTAGATTAGAGGATTTGAGTCAACTGAGCCGCGACATACACGGACAAATTAGGGTTCAGAAAGTCGTTGCATACAAACCAGCATGGTGGCTTGCTGCGACCATGGGGCAGCACAACAATTACGACGGTGAAGTATTGGCTTACGAAGCTCTGCACGGAAGTGGAGGAGCGGTCATCACACTAACTCCATCGACAGGTTCGGTGGGGGACAAGGAATTCGACGAGGATGATGTTGAATTCTACAGAGGAGATCGAAATGTCCTCGATAAGGGGATGCTAGAATGACTTCTGAAGAGCCAAGTCCGGAAGAAGAAGATGAAGAAGCACCTTTCTTACATAGACTTGAGATGATTAAGGATTTAATCGAGGCTCCCGATGAGGTAATCGAGGCTCTATACGATGGATATGGGAAATCGATGTTGTACACAGCCGGCGGTGCAGCCGGGGCTGCTGCAGGTGTCGCGGTAGGCGGACCTGTTGGTGGCATAGTTGGCGGAGTTGTTGGAAGAAAAACCGCGGGAAAGTTCACCAGTGACGACGGGCCAAAATATTCCGAAAACGCCCCCAAGGCTGTCGGCGCTTATCCTCACGCATACCGCGTTGGAAACTTACTATTTGTTAGCGGAATAGGGCCGCGTCAAGCAGAAACTGATGAAATCCCTGGAGGTCCTATCCGTGATGCTGATGGTAATCCTCTCGATTACGACATACGTGCTCAAACAAGGGCTGTAATCGAGAACATCAAGACAATTCTAGTAGAGGCAGGTTCTTCACTTGACAAAGTTGTAGATTGCTTGTCTTTCCTAGTAGATATGGATAGAGACTTCGCCGGCTACAATGAAGTATATGCCGAGTACTTCTCTGAGATTCAATGCGCTCGAACAACAGTGGCAGTTAGGGCTCTACCTACTCCAATCGCAGTGGAGTTGAAAGTAATCGCTAAGGTTTAGGATCCAATCAATTGGTAGTCGTCACTGAGTGGTGTGGCACCAGTTTCCATGGAAATTATCTGGCCATCCTTGAAGCGCATGAATGAAAGAACCGCTTCTGAATCCGAATCATTTGCAAAGTGAACGATTGAATGTGCAACACCGACTTCATCATTCTCGAAAAGTATTCTGTCATGTTCAGAAGTTGGTCTGTTGTCGCCACCAGCGAATCCTAAAATGTCAGATTTGCTCATGGTTATTCCACCAACGTGTGGATTGAAAACGCAATCGTCATGGATGATATTTGCTAGTGCTTCTGTATCTCCATTTTCCCAGGCCTTGTTGTATGCTTCGATAATCGACATATTCTCACCGAGAGATAATTCGTGTATAATCCAATAGGACTGAGGTATCTCGATTATTTTCCGACAAAAACAGTGTTCACTCCAAAATTGATGAATCGCAGGAAGATGGCGCAGTTACAGGATTACAGGCAATAGGACCATTCGGAACTTGCACCCAATATTCGATTCCATCGACCTTGGCTGGATAATCGGTTGAGATTGAATGGGCGCCGACTGCAAAGGCGGCATCTCGGCGAGCAGTATCGTTGTTGTCAGCCTCGCCGTCTTCGGCATTGTCGGCTCTACTTCTCACGATATATCCCTCTTCAACAAGCCGAGTTATCTCTGAACCCATTCCAATAGGGTCGGTCTCGGAATAAAATGCGGCAGTGTCACTTGCCTCATCATTCATCGTAAACATTAGCGAACCATTCAACCCTGGGTATGCATCGACATATGCCTCTCTAACTTCATCCTCTGCAAGTAGGATGAACATGGCTTTGCCGCGAGAGTCATCGAGTAACGGCCAGCCATTTGTGGTTACTGCCTCTCTAAGGCTTGCAGCATCTCCTTTCACATCATCAGGTGTGATAGTCTTGTCACGAGGCCACCATTGACCGATTTCAGTTTCTATTTTTTCAAGCATATCTTGTAATTCAAGCACAACTGTCTCGTCGGTACTCGAGCGAACCCATTCCTTTGGTTCAACCCAAATCATCAAAGGGACATGATTCGGATTCTCGTTTGACCAGGTGAGAAGTGTATTCAGACAATCTTCGAAGGTTGCACAATTACTTCTGAAATCGTATTGATTGTGATAGACGTATAATTGCCCACGAGGATCCCACCAAACATCTAATTCAAATTGTCTAACCCCAAAATCTTCGGCTTGAACATCCAACGCCTCATGTGTGTAATCATAGGCTCTAATCGTTGGACCAAATGGCTCAACATGGTATGAGTTGTGAGTTCCTAAAACTTGGATATGATTGATTCTAAGCGGTTCCGGTTCATCGAATACACCATCACCCGAGCCAAGAAAATCCATGCAACCCGCAAGCGGAGTAGATAGCATTAGGCAGCAGAGTGCCAAGGCGACAGTCCTCATTCTCAGCCCTCGAGTAGGGCATTAGTGAATGAAATATTCCAATATTACACTTTCAATAAGGCCAATTCAGCCAATCATTGGGATTTCTAATGGTGGTGTCCGCCAGGTCCGTGAGCATGCCCGTGAGCGATTTCCTCTGCTTCCGCAGCACGAATCTCCACTACCTCTACGCTAAATCGAAGAGTTTTGCCTGCCATTTGGTGGTTGAAATCAATCGTTACGGTGTCGTCAGAAATTTCAGTCACGGTAAATGGAAGTGGGCCTTGATCAGTCTGGGCTGCCATCATTACTCCAACTTCTAGTGGCATTTCTTGCGGAAATTGGTCACGAGGAACCTGCTGAATTGCGTTATCTGCTCTCTCCCCGTAGGCACGATCTGGAGTTAGCGTAAATTCTCTTTTTTCACCAACCGCTGCGCCCATCATCTCTTCTTCAAAGCCAGGAATCATTTGTTGATGCCCAACTAAGTATACTAGGGGTGCTTTTCCTTCACTGCTGTCGAAAACTTCGCCATCAGGAAAGGTTCCAGTATAGTGCACTGATGCTACGGTGTTCTTGTCAATCACGTTTGCCATGATAATATCGCGTCGACCGCCCCTTCTAACTCTGTGGGTCTAGAATCGCTACTTTTCCCCCTCTGAAAACTCGGTTATGCATAGGCAATGTTCAACACCATTCGATTTTTCGAAGGAATGTGAAAGTCAAGGGCCCAGATGACCTAGCGGGCATCGTCCTCAAGCCTGATGGAGACATGGACGATGCTCTCGAGCGTAAACTTGGGCTGGGCGCTGTTGTCATCATTTCACTCTCCGCTATGCTCGGTTCGGGCCTGTTTGTTCTACCAGCATTAGCGATGCTGGAGATGGGCGGTGGAACTAATCCCGTAGGCGGTGTCTGGCTTGCATACCTCTTAGCCGCAATAATCGTCTTACCAGCTGCCGTTTCAAAATCTGAGTTAGCAACAGCAATGCCAACTTCTGGAGGCTCATATGTATACGTTCAGAAGACATTTGGCCCGATGTTTGGAACTATTTCCGGTCTTGGATTATGGGCCAATTTCATGCTTAAATCCGCATTCGCACTTATCGGTTTCAAAGCTTATCTTTGGGTAATCGAAGAAATTGTCGGAATCAAAATCAACATTGAAATTGCCGCATTAGTTCTACTTGCAATAATTGTAGGAATCAACATCCTAGGAGTCAAGCGTATCAAAAAGGTGCAAACACCGATCGTATTGATTTCTGTGAGTTATCTGTTAGCATTGTGTGCCTACGCCTTGGTAACTGTAGATATGAACTGGGACAATGTGTTTTCTAGAGAGGCGTTCGGTGCTGATTGGGAAGCAGTCGCCCGAACTTCGGCATTCGTATTCGTTTCTTATGCAGGGGTTACAAAGATCGCCGCAGTTGGTGGTGAAATCAAAGACCCTAGCAAAAATATTCCAAATGGAATACTTCTTTCTTTACTCGTAAGTACACTTCTCTACGTTATTGTGGCTTTGGTTATGGCTGCATCACTTGACCCAACTCTATTCATGGACCCTGATAATGCAGGGTATGCTAGAGAAGATCCAGTCTACGTATTTGCAGAAGATATTGGTGGCAAAGAAATCGGAATCATCGCTGCTTTACTTTCAGTATTGACCATGACTTCCATGTCTCTTGCTGGGATAATGGCATCTTCGCGCTTCCCTTATGCAATGGCCACAGACAACCTTCTCCCATCCTTCCTAGAAAAGGTCCACAAAGAGTATCAAACACCTTACTGGGCAATCATTGTGACCGGATTATCTATGGCTGCAGCGATAACATTCCTTCCAGTCAAGGATGTGGCTAAACTTGCTTCTGGCTTCAAAATCATGATTTTCATAGTCATTAACGCCTGTGTAATAGTTCTTCGAACCGCATCTCGGTCACACACATGGTACGCACCCGAATGGAAATCTCCATTCTACCCATTCTTCCAATTATTGGGAATTATCGGAGGTTTTGTCTTACTATTCTTGATGGGCTCCAAGGCATTGATTGGTGGTACTGCAGCAATTGTTCTGGGTCTAATTATTTGGAAAGGATATGGAGAGAAACATGCCGAACTTGAGATTACACCTTGGCAAACCTTTGGCTTACAGTATATCGATCCTGAAGAAGTAGAAACTCGCCGAAGGTTGACTGCGTTTTACGCTGCAGATATAGACGGCAATGGTGAATTGAATGTAGAGCAATACCTCTCAGCCATGGATGCTCTAGGATACACCCCTGATGCTGAGCGTGAATTAAGAGTGGTTTTCGACGAAGCAGACACGGATGGAAACGGTATCATCGATATCGAAGAATTTGTAGCAAGCGTAGCAAAACATGAATCTCCAAATTGATTCTGTAGACTCCGTAAATTGGTATAATCTAGGAATTACACCGTCGGTTCATTGAAGGCCATAACCTCGCTCGCAAGTTCCCAAGTGGTGAGTAGATGGCAATCTCAAATCGCGCCAAGAAGGTCACGACACACACCTTGCAGGAGATGAAACAAGCCGGTGAGAAAATCACTATGCTGACGTCATACGATTACTCCTTAGCAAGATTAGTCGATGCTGCTGGGATTGATGTTATTCTGGTTGGAGACTCTGCTTCCAATGTCATGGCAGGTAACGAAACAACTGTTCCGATTACCCTCGATCACATGATTTACCACGCTCAATGTGTTGTCAATGGCGTAGACCGTGCTTTAGTCGTCGTTGACATGCCCTTCGGCAGTTACCAAGGCGACTCCAAGACCGCGCTTGACTCAGCAATTCGAATCATGAAGGAATCTGGCGGTCACGCGGTTAAGCTAGAGGGCGGAGAAGAGGTTGCTGAATCCATCGAAAGAATAGTGGGTGCGGGAATCCCTGTGCAGGGTCACCTTGGTTTGACGCCTCAATCAATCTACAAGTTCGGAACATACACCGTTCGCGCAAAGGAAGAAGCCGAGGCGGCCCAACTTCTGAAGGACGCTAAGGCGATTGAAGCGGCCGGTTGCTTTTCCATAGTATTCGAGAAGATTCCAGCGGACTTAGCCGCTAAGGTCAGTGCAGAGTTATCCATTCCAACTATTGGAATCGGAGCAGGTCCAGATTGTGATGGGCAAGTATTGGTTCTTCACGACATGCTCGGAATCACCAAGGATTTCAGTCCAAGATTCCTACGACGTTATGCAGACTTGGGAGAATCTATCGATGGAGCGGTGAAACAATACATCACCGATGTACAAAGTGGGGAATTCCCCAATGCTGACGAGTCCTATTGATGCCTCAAAGCGTATTGGAGGGAACCTTCAAGGACACCCGACGCTGGATGCTGAGGGACGACCATGAGCGAGATGTGGGTTGAGCGACACCGACCGCAGACGGTCGCAGACATCAAAGGTCAGAAAGCGGTCGTCGACCGGCTTGTGGCTTATTCACAGAAACAAACCTTCCCTCACCTACTTTTCGCCGGCCCTCCCGGCACTGGAAAAACGACTGCTGCGCTTGCATTGACCCGTGATGTATTCGGCGAAAGTTATCGAATGAATCTGCTAGAAATGAATGCAAGCGATGAGCGTAAATTAGAGTCAATTCGAACCAAAGTCAAGGGCTTTGCAAAAACCGCTCCAGTGCCTGGAACTTCATTCAAGGTGATTTTTCTCGACGAAGCCGACGCCTTGACTCCTGACGCTCAAGGAGCACTTCGTCGAATAATGGAGCAACATTCCCAGACCTGCAGATTCATTCTTTCCTGCAATTATTCATCAAAAATAATCGAGGCGATTCAATCCCGCTGTGCAGTATTCAGATTTCGTCCTCTAGCAGAAGATCAAGTCGATGAGATGATTCGGAGTGTCGCAACCTCTGAGAACATCACTTTGGAAAACGAGGCTGCTGAAGCGATAGTCCACGTCAGTTTGGGCGACCTGAGAAAAGCGATTACTGCCTTACAGGTCGCCGCATCTCTTTCATCAACTGTAACTCGTGATCTCATCTACGAAACCACTGCAACCGCCCCGCCTGAGGAGTTGCATGGATACTTACTCGCTTGCAAAGAAGATGGATTCCAACCAGCTCGACGAAGACTCAAGGGGTTGTTGGATAAGTATGGATTGGCGGGTACAGATATGGTCAATCAATTGCATAGAGGATTGGGAGATGTTGCATTCCTCGATGAAAAGCAAAAGTTGGCAGTTACAGAAGCGATGGCTGAGACGGATTTCAGAATGGTCGAGGGCGGTGGAGAAGCTCTGCAACTCGACGCAATGACTGCAACAATCTGTTCCTTAATCGGCAAATAAAATTCTTTCATGAATCAGTCCATTCTTCATACATTGTGTCCCATTCTTTTTCTCCGTTAAGCCCACTAAATGTTCCAGAAAAATTGTGGGCTACGACAGGGATTGTGTTTCCTGCGATATTTAATCCTCCACTATGGCAACCTTTGCCAATTGTTTTCATTGGTTGAAACTCATCTATTCCATATAATTCTTCGAAAATGATTCTTGGTTTTTTCCCATTAAGTTGGATAAATTTTGGTTGAATTAATTCGACAACCTCCTCAACAACCGACCTATATGCTAGAAACATTTCTTCTGAAGAATATGCATCAAGAAGAGAATCTAAATCCATTTCATCGGTTTTCGAAAACCAAGGCACTGCATCCATTGATTGTACATGTTGTATCCATGGGTTTTCTACATCATACCAATGTTTCCGGAACATTTTTCCCGGAAAAGTGTAGTGTTTACCATACTTCAGTCCATTTGTGAAGTACCCTCTCCTTTGACTGAGATATTCTTCAAACCCCAAATCCTCTCCTGAATGAAATCTATTGATAGAAGAAATTGATGGCCCGAACTCCTTGTGATTTGGCGGAATAGTCGAGTCTTGGAAACGGGGATTGATTCCAATGAAAAGTGTACAATCTCCTCTAACTTTAGCCCATGGGTCGCCAGTAAATGGGATTGGAGGTATATCATCTCGTAAATTTGCAGTAGGCTTATTTTTCTTTGAAAGATTGTTATTCAACCACAGTACATCATCTCGGTAATCTCTAGCCATGAAGCGCCGAGTGGCGTGGTACAGTCCATCCCTTGGAGTGCTCATCAAACGTTGAGAAGATTACGAAATGAAATAGATTTAGGCGGTAGCAACTGTGACTACAGCAATCTTGTACGTCTTCTCCCAGACATTC
>WTHI01000062.1:0-20025 GCA_011523185.1 Methanobacteriota archaeon | reverse complement strand
AATGAATCTCTTTTCTGGAGTGTCCTCCAGAGCAGTAGCGCTAGCGCTACCGCTATCCACCATTTGGCTTGCAACTAGCAGTAATGCTAGCCCTCCAGCAAGGAACAGAGCGAGGTTCCTTAGGTCGTTCGTTGTCACTGTCTTCTTGTTCTCTAGGCTCTCTGTGGAGAGCGGCATGGCTGCAACCATGTTTGGTTCCACGTCCATTCTGCATTTAGAAGGTTGCGGAAACCACCCTTTAGGGTGGGGCAGTATATGGAGGGCTGATAATCGGATTTGAGGTTTTGGAAAATATGCGTAAATGATACGAAAAATAAGGAAAAATAATCGATTACAAATTAATCTTGGAACCTAAATAACCGCTTTACTGCGTGTTGACTCTAATTTTTTCCTGACAAGAATTTCTCACCCGATGATTGTTTGTTTCCAGGGGCTAAATCCACCAAGGCCCCACCCACGTTATCAGAACTGGAAATAACAAAGCCAAGGACAACTTGAAAGACCACCAATTCAGATTACATCTTAGATTTCGAGGAAGATGATTTGAATTCAATACGATCGGCATTTCAATTTCCAATGCCAGGTAGTTTCCGTGGGCGTAATTGTCAGAGAATAATGACGATATTACATTGGTAATTTCTATTTTGTTTATAAGTAAATGAACCCAAAAACGAACGAAATTAACTCCCAATGGGGGGGTATTAATGCTCTAAAATCCCCTTAAAATGGTGTAGAATTTACACTCGATAGGCTATATTTGGTGTGATTATTACACCGATATTGGATAGTTGGGTGTAAAGAAATTGATGTTGCCGGAAATCCGAGGCCCCTTGAGGAGCCCCGGAAATCCGGTTACGTTAGAGTTCGAAGCTTCAAGCGTCGTTCTCTTCTTCGTACTCTTCGTCGTCTTCTTCGATGAATTCTTCTGTTTCATCGTAGTCTTCGAATTCGTCGTATTCTTCGCCACGACCACCAGCGGTCCTGACGACTAATCCAACTAGAAGAGCGATTACTAATCCGATTCCAATGAATGGCAAAGGTTCTGCCTGAACGTCATCGATGAAGCTCAGCTCGTTAGCATTGTCTCCCTTACCATCACCGTTACCGTCGAACTGTTCGGTAGGATCCCATGGGAAGTGGTCTTCCCATGACTCACAGGTTGTACAGACGCCGTTAGCATCCAGAACGTATACTGCAGGGTCAGGGACACCGTCGTTATCGTCATCTGGGTCAAGGGCGGCACATACTCCGTCTCCAACATTAGGGATGTCGTCCTCATTACCGAACACTCCATCTGCACCAGGGTCGGTCTCGTTATCGACTGGCATTACCGCTGCGTTGTTAGGGTCACCTACTCCACCGGCAGCATTTCGGCAAAGAACTTCTGTGGTATCTAACCAGCCATCTCCGTCGTCATCGTTGTCAGCGTTATCTCCAACGCCGTCACCATCTAGGTCACGGTACTCATACGGATTCATTGGGAAGTCGTCATCAATATCCAGTACTCCGTCGTTATCGTCATCCTGATCTGATATGTCACAGTCGTGATCCATGTCATTGTCTGCAGGGACAGAGTTAGCATCCATTGGGTCAGTGCCACAGTTTGGCTCCTCATCGTCCAACCAGCCGTCATTGTCGTCGTCACTGTCTGCGTAATCCCCGAGTCCGTCGCCATCGTTATCGGCAAATTCTGAGGCATCGAATGGGAAAGCATCCAAAGTATCTACGACACCATCTCCGTCGTCATCGGTATCCAGCTTGTCACAAATCATGTCGCCATCATAGTCGGCAGGGATTGAGTCCCCATCCAATGGATCACTTCCGCAGTCTTCTTCTTCTGCGTCGGTCCATGCATCACCATCATCGTTCAAATCGGCATTGTTACCAATTCCATCCATGTCGGTGTCGTACCATTCAGTGACGTCTAGAGGGAACGCATCAGCGACGTCGCTGAATCCATCATTATCGTCATCCAAGTCCTCTACAAGGTTAGTGACGCAGTCAGCAACTAGGCTGTCAGGGTAACCATCACCATCGTTGTCTGATGAAGCACAAGCCGATAGTGGGAATGCATCGTCGACATTAGATACTCCGTCGCCATCGATATCGTCATCATTTACATCGCAAATTCCATCCCCGTCTGAATCAAGAGGGACGCTAGTAGACACTAGTGGGTCAGATAGACAATCAACTTCGTGTGTATCCAGGTATCCGTCGTTATCATCGTCGGAATCAGCCATCAAGGTAGTCTCGAAGACTGAGTTGTCCGGGTCATACAGGTAGGCAGATGCGTTTTCGGTCCAACCTGGGTGGATTTCGTCTGGGTATTCGTCACCATCTGTGTTAACACTTGCTCCACCATCTGTCGGATAGTAGTCTTCCATGTTGCTAACTCCGTCACCATCCAAATCCTGGTCCAGAGGATCACAGATACCATCCAAGTCCATGTCAGCTGGTACACTAGCCGCATCAAATGCATCTGTCAGACAGTTTGTTTCATCGGTGTTTAGCCATCCGTCACCGTCGATGTCATCATCGGTATTGTCACCAATATTATCTCCATCAAGGTCACCAGATTCGTTCTCATCGAATGGGAACTGATCCAATGTGTCATCAATTCCATCATTGTCGTCATCTGGGTCTAGCTCATCACAAATTCCATCTGCATCATTGTCAGGTGGGTAGCTTGAGTTGTTCAATGGGTCGTACGTAGCACCAGTAGTCGATGCAGCGGCACACTCTGTCTCTTCAGTGTCTAGCCATGTGTCTCCATCAGTATCCAGTGTGAAGATGAAGTAGGATATCGTGTACTGTTGAGTTTCCTCGTTGTGGTATGAACTCGCGCGTACGTATAGAGCAACGATTTCACCACCATCGAAAGATGCGCTGTTATTGGTATTCACGTCATCTGGGTCGCAATCATAGCAAGCATCGATGTAACTACCTGTTGAATCGTATAGAGTCATTGAGTAGTAAGTCGTTGTGTCTGCGTACATGTTTATCTCAATTCCGTAATCTTGAGGGATGTTGAAATTGTAGAAGTCTCTGTAATCTAGAGCGCTGTGAGCCCAGCCAGTGAATGTGTGGTTTACTCCCACAGTGCTATTCAACATTAATCCATCATCACAATCAGCGTACACTAGACAGTCGATGTAAATGTCTGGAGCATCCATACAAGTTCCAGCGTCGTCGTCCGCGCACGGTAGGTTAGAAATGTCATCCCATTCTACACTGATATCATAATCGAAGTCAACATCTCCGACCATGTTCCATGACCAGATGTTGATGGATACGAATTGTCCCTCATTGAAATGCGTGGTCTGAGACTCTAAGTCGGTCGCAAAATTCGTGACATACGATACGATTCCTTCATTTCCAGTTGTGTATGGATTGGTGTAGGAATCAGGTTGGAAAATTGTAGCTGTTACTGCATCATCGCCATCGCTTGAAACAGTGATATTAGCATAATACCCCGCAGGAATCGCTAATCTGTATGAATCAGTTCGATCCCACACGTGGTTGATTGTTCCGCTAACTGTAGCATCAACTGGAACACCTGTGGCGTTCTGGGTAGATGCATTGAGCCAGGTTACGGACCCATCAGCCATTGTTCCATCAGCGAATGGAACTCCGCCAAGGTACCACTGACTGGCACCAAAGTCAAGGTGATGGTCGGCGGCATCTCCTCCAGTACCGGCATCGTCTTGACCTGCATCAGGTCCATTATCGACAGTCCACATTTGAACATTCAATGTGTACATACCTGAACCTACTACGGATTTTACGGTAATAGTTTCAGTGGAACCACCAGTCACTGGGTTGTAAACCATAGTAATCGGTCCAGCTGGATCAACTCCACCTAGGTTATTTCCAAAAGAGGAATACAGATCTATATCGTTTCTTGGATCGCTAACTACATTAACTGTAATACCGTAATTCTCAGGTACGAAAATTTCGTAGTAATCTTCTGCATCCCATGCGTCATGCAGGTATCCAGTGTAAGAATAGTTGGATGAGTACAGTGTACCTGGTGCCGTACTTGTAGTATCGGCTCCTGCAGCACTATCTGCAATTACCATGTTCTGATGCATCAGGACATTGTAGAATTCGTAGTTGATCGTGTAGTTAACTACGGCTTCTTCCGGTAGTCCATCAACTTCAACCGCGAACACTACATCGTTCGCTTGCTGGGTTGGAGGATAACTTCTGTAAGCGTAAACGGTGCATGTACAACCGTCTCCGTATGAGTCAGTAACAGATACTGTGTATGTTCCTGGTGCGGTCCACTCCCAAGCAGAAAGATCGAAGTACGAATTCGAGGAGAAGTAGATTGAGTTTCCATTAACCGGCACTCCTGGGTTGCGTCCATATTGTGTTGAGGTGCCATCAGGTTCGGTCACTGTTACCATTACCTCGGAACCCCATGACCTGGTATCTAGTTCGATATCAAGCATATCTCCAGCGTTTAGAGTGACAGTACAGGAATCAGTTCCGGAACCAAAAGATTCCAATGAACACTCAAGGTCTCTAGCCAAAGTACCTGGCATGAATAATCCACTAAGGTTGCTAGACACAGACTGTATTGATGCATCGTCTTTTGTGGCAGACATGACTGAACGCAGTGACGAGCCATCGTTTACTGTCATTGTGAAGTCAAGACCTGGGTAGAGTTCATCAGCGGCATCATCCCATGTTAGTGAAGCGAAAACTCCCTGTCCTGATGGAACGTGGATTTGGTAGTAATCCTCGTCATCGTAATCCTGACAAATAGTTCCAGTTATCTGTCCCCCGGTCATGATGATAGTTGATTCTGTACTGGTGAGTGGGTCCTCATCCGGAGCATCTAATCCAGAGCCTCCATCGTTAGATGTAGCACACGGAGCATTGGCTGCAGGAGTGTACTCAATGGATACAGTGTATGTGAATCCGGAAGCTGTCGCGTATGGCGAAGGAGCTTGGAATTGAAGATCAAATGTATCTGCCGCTGCACCCGCAACGATGAATGTCTTCGAATCATATATTGGTCCGGAGAAACCATACAGTGGAAGATCTAGGATGTAATAGCCTGAACTACCGAATGCTGCTTGGTTATTGTACAATGTTCCGGTGTTGGATGTCGAATGACTACCGTCGCCATCTAAGTACAGGTACACGTATTGGTAGTAGTATGCATCACAATCGCTGTAACAGTCAATTGTCAGACTTACAGTAGCGTCATGGTTTGCTGGTATGTCGATTGTGTAAGAATCTGCGGGGTACCAACCACCTTCGTCATAACCTGTGACGAATCCTGTGAAGTTAGTGTGGAATTCGGTGATTAGGTTTGGTTGTTCAAGACACGCAGCAGCGTTGGCTGACGGGTGATCGCAAGTGTACAAAGTAGGATCGGGTGTGGTGCTGCTGTAGCTTGAATACCCGTAATCTACCTCTCCACCGTCTGATGGGAGAACACGGATTGTCAGATCATAATCAGTGATTTGGGGGTTGGAGTACCAGCCGCAGTCCCAGCAATAAATCTGGATGAAGATGTCTTGCCCACCGACATCTGTTCCGATTGTTGATGCTGAGTCACCGGACATTGTTGGGCTGCCGCCCCAGCTACTTGCGTAACTGTCGTCGATTCCACAAGGGGATGAATACGACGAAATACCTCCGTAGAGCCCTAGATCGAAGGTGTCGCAACTGTAGATTCCAGCCCAGTAAATGCTGTCTTGTGTGGAAGTTCCTGACCCAGCTACGTCTTCCCACTCTACAATGGCTTCCACGGAATATCCCCAAGGAACGCTCAGCATGTAAATATCGTTACCTGTGGCTCCCCACCCATATGTAGGGAGGTATCCGGAAAATGTGGTGTCAGTTCCGGTCGCCGATGGTGAGAAAGTCACCCCAGCGGTTAGGTCGATAATATCGGCCATCGTAATACCGGCATCTACACCAGTACATGCATCATCACCGAGGCATCCCGAAGTAGGGACCGATACGGTTGATGCTACCATCACTCTTTCTTCCAGTTTTTCTGAACCATTGGTGTCCAGCAGGGCAATTTGTGTTGATACAATCATAAGTAGGGCTATCGAAATAGTTCGAACGAGTCTTCCGTCCATGGGCGTCACTGGTAGTGACCTAACTATGTTAGAGATATAATCGTACCGCTCCGTGTATCAAAATCGCCACTTATTCCAGAAAAACGAAATCAATCTTAAAATCATCTAATTTTGGACCTTTAGCGGAAAATAACCGATTCAAACAGGAATGATACTGATTCAGGAATATTTGTAAAATCCTTCACCGGATTTTCGGCCTAATTTACCCTCTGAGACCATTTTTTCCAATAGATCAGAAGGAGCGTATTTCGGATTACCCTCGAATCCTTCGTGAAGCACGTTCATTATATGCAAAATCGTGTCTAAACCTATTAAATCAGCAAGAGCCAATGGACCAATTGGATGATTCATTCCAAGTTTCATGATTCCATCTATCGCTTCCGGTTCTGCAACACCTTCTTCGAAGGCAAGAATAGCCTCGTTAATCATCGGGCAAAGTATCCTATTTGATACGAAACCGGGTGAGTCATTGCAGGCCAAGGGCACCTTGCCCATTCGTTCGCTTGCTTCGACTACTAATTCAGTAACTTCGGAGGAAGTACCTTGTCCGTTGATGATTTCTACTAACTTCATTACAGGAACGGGATTCATAAAATGCATACCAATTACTCTATCTGGACGATTTGTGGCATCAGCAATTGCGTTAATGGAAATACTTGAGGTGTTGCTCGCAAGTATTGCTTCTGGTTTGCAAATAGAATCCAATTCCGCAAAAGTTGAAAATTTTAGTTCCGGGATTTCAGGAATCGCTTCCACCACTAAATCAGCATCTGCTGCTGATGTTTTTTCAGTCGAAGTGGAAATTAGAGAAATCGCCGCATGGGCATCTTGTTGAGTCATCCTTTCTTTCTTGACTACTCGTGAGAGCGAATTTTCTATTGCTGCTAGACCTTTGTCCAAGTAATCTTGCTTGATATCAATCATTACCACCTCATAACCGGCGCACGCAGCCACTTGTGCGATGCCATTCCCCATTTGACCAGCGCCGAGTACGGCTATTCTCTCAATGCCCATGCTTACTCGCAGTGTTAGGTCGTCCATGAAGGCTCGCTTGCAACCGATTCTTACTCGAGCTCGAGAATATCGTCTTCTGGAATTCTATCTTGCCAATCTTGGACCTCTCTTTCCCCTCTTGCCCAAGCACGTAATTCCTCCTCTTCGGGTAAAGGTTCAGGAGGTAATTCTGGCTCAGGAGGTTCTGTTTCCTCAACTATCTCATCAATCCATTCCGATGCAGATTCTAGATTGTTTTCAGATTCGCGGATTTTTTCTTTCTTCCTACCAACAAGGACTACAGTCAATCCGATTACAGCGATTAGTGCGATAAGAGCTCCTATTCCATAATACAAAATTGGACCTCCGGCCTCAGCATCGTCGATAGCCCAATCTATCCATTCCTGATAGAGAACTTCTATGCTAGTCGCGTTTGTATTGCCGCCTATGTCAACAGTAGTCGCCTCTACTTTGTGCCAAGATGCATTAGCAGGTATCCCCAATTGTAAACTGAAGTTACCCTCAATCCCACAAACGAATGATGTTGCGGAAACTTCTGTCCAAACCGTTACACTGGCTCTTGGCTCGCAAATTCCCTCAATTATTCGAACAGATTCTAGATTGCTAGTTCGATTAGTAATTTCATACAATTTAATTGCAGGAGTAATTGTATCTCTCTCTACCCAGAGCCAATATGTCTGAACATGGTCTAATGCGTGGATTTCGAGATAGAATTCATTTACACCTTCATCTAACTGCAACTCAACATCTATGAAATTGGCACCTGGCTCGAAACTGTAGGTCGGTTGTAAATCATCGACATCGATACCCATAGGTACGTGAGTCACATTAGCCCATTGATCAGGACCTCTTTGGAATGCTAGGTCTACCACTTCTGTTCCAACAGCTGTGCCATCCCAACTGGCCCAAATTGCTGAAGCGTATAGAGACGGTTCAAGCATGAACTTTCTACACTCAGAAACACGATTTTCGTTTAACTGCCCCTTTGTTGAATCCCAAGCGAGTATGCAAAATTCATGTTCGCCTGTGAAATTTAAATCGAAGAAATGGCCACCATAACTTGCATTCCATTGAGAAATCATTTCGCCATTATGTAGGAATTGAAGTTCGATGTTTTCAGAACTAGTCCAAGAGAGCCCCAAACGGTGATCAGATAGAATTCCATTGCTGGAAGGGCTAATGTCCCAATCAACTTCAGGTAAAGTGCGATCGAGGATTAGTGGGTATGTGTATTGATTAGTGTTATTTGCCCAATCAACCAATTCTACCTCAAGGTGATATCCACCATCACTTATGTTGTTTAGGTCGAGTAAGAATGGCGTGTAAAATTCAGTATTGGAAGGAATACCCAAATGCTGTTGAGTAACAAGAAGGGATGGGTCAACTTTACAGTTTTCAATGACAAAATCATTTGTGTTGGATATCAAGTCTATGCAGATTGACTGAATATCGGGTGTTACTTCGAACGATAATGCAGAATTAGTAACATTAAGAGTTGGCCCCGACCAAGACCAATTATCAAAAGGATCGATGGAGTTTTCGCTTGATAGAACAGAGGAGAAAATTTCGGGCTTAGTCGAATCCAATACTACCTCAAACGACCTATTGAATTGATTACCTGCTGGATCTGAAACGCTGAAAGAAAATGTATTGTTACCATTTACCAGGTACCCACTTTTCGGCATCATGGAAGGATTGTTCCAATTCAATTCCTGTGACTCTTCAAGATTGATTATTAGGTTAGAAACCCCACTAGAATTGGTTTCAAGATTCTGACCATTGTAGGATAACTCAGCGTCCCATTCAGTCTGTATTGAAATCTCTAATAGTGATTCGCTTGTGATAAGTGGAATATCTGAGACGAGTAATATCGGAGCGATTGTATCGTACTTTACCGATAGCCAATCCAATGCTTGGCGGCCTGATATATCGGTAATACTTGCGACATAATCATGCCACTGTTCAGTAGCTGGTAAAGTTGCATTAATCCAAATTTCTCTGAATGTCAAATTTGTATTATGATTTCCTGAATTCCAAGTCGACGTAATATCCATCGATGATAGATTTGACAAGGTAGCTTCGACAGTGGTTGCGTTCGGCGCACTTGTGTTGTTATCGAAGCCTGTCCATGTAAAATTAGACAAACTAAATCCGCTACCAATATCCTTTGCGTGAAGCGAAATTGGTAATACAACATTAGTTTGAGTAAGGTTTTCAGGCGTAACGAATTCTAATTCCGGGTCTAAATCTACCAATTCATAGTTGAATGGCATCCTAATGGGAATTCCCCCTTCTAACGTGACTTCTATGTGACCTTGCCAGAACCCTTCGGAAGGCGGGCTTTGGTATTCTAATTCTAATTCCAGTGCGCCCACAGGTAATCCACCAGCGAGAGCCTCAGAACCATTGGGCCATTGTGATACAATCTGGCTTTGATTGAGTGTAGTAGCATTTAGCACAGTTAGTGCGGTTCCTGCGATAATCTCTACATCTATCCAAAATTGTACACTTTCACTCACTGACCAACCGTGCACAGCAATAGAGTAGTTGCCATCTTCTGGACTATCTCTTACGATACTTTCAGCGCTAGTACTACTCCAAGACCTGGATATTTCCTCATTAGACTCAAACACTCCATCCTCGTCGTTATCCCTGAACAAATATAGATCCAAATCTGCTTCTTCATAAGCATCCATAGTTATGCTCAATTCTGTGGCGTTTTGTATTGAGAAATTATGCCACCATGAGGCACTCATCTTATCTCCTGAATCATCTTGGTATGCAGTTTCGTTATCGAAATTGATAGGTTGAGTCCAACCATAGGATTCGATACTCTGCAGTGGTATTGGAACAGTAGAAACCAGATGGATGTCTTCAGTACCACTGGATTCCGACCAATCTGTAACGACTTTGTTGAAAGCAGAACGTTCCGCTGTTACGTAGCCAACAGAGATGTTCAGAGGGTTATCATTGGTTGTGACACCATGATGAGCGGTGTGAAGAGCCATCTGATGGATACCGGGAGACACTGGAACAGCAAACACCTCTCTAGATTCTCCGGTGTAAGTACCCCAATCATGACGCCCTGAGCCTCGATGATTATTTATCGAGCGTTCTTCAATGTAGAAAGTGGAGTTTCCGTAAGCGATTGGGTCATCTTCAAAATAACCATGAGGGGTTTGAGACATCCACAAGACATCTATATCTGTATATGGATTATCATCCCAATCTACGTCGATTATCGCGGTTCCACCCGTGTTTAGATACTCGGGCCAATCAACCGTCATTATTCGCCAATCGCCTGATTCGGCTCTCCAACTCCACCTTTGAGCGCCTGAAATCCATGATTCATCATACAAGGTCTGATTCGATACATTTCCATCCAACGGGCGAGCTATAATGTCGATAGGTGCTGTATAGGGTACGTTGGTGATAACTGGTAGAGTCCACTGATGTAAGGGTGATGACCACATGCCATATCCAAAGCTACTGATTGACAAGCCATGTTGGTATAGCCCTGGCTCAGCATCTAAAGGTACGTTTACTGTGAAATTGTAGGTGGCAGTTGAGTTAGGTAATATTGTCCAAAAAGTAGGCGCTCCCTGTCCTGTTGGACGGGGACTAATCCAATTGTCACTTACCGGTCCGAAGGCTGTCCAATCCCATTCTATGCTGACATTTTCCAAACCTGAGGAAGACGAGTCCTTCCTTGAAACACCTAAAAATAAGCCATCTTGCATGTCTTCGAATGGTAATCCTACTCGGAATTCTGCTTGAGGACCATGATGATACCATGTGCCATAAGCATCGAATTCAGAGGATTCCGTCCAATCCACCTCATCGACCATTGAATCATTATCTTCGTCACCAACCCAGATTCCATCTCCATCATCGTCACTCCAACGATATAGCGTAAGTTCAATTCGTTCATTTGATGAACGATCTAAATCACCATCGAAAGCTGCGTATTCAATAACTGCTCTTCCTCTTACAAGGTTAGTTTCAGCAGGCAATTGATAGCTCGTATTGTTGACGTGTATCGGAATTAACAAGTCGGGCCTATTGCCTTGATACCCGTCCCAGGTGTTGTTTTCCCCGCCGCTACTACCGTCACCAATACTGAGCCACTGCCCTACCTGGTGAGCCAGTGCTTCGTGTTTGACAGGAGAAATAACAAAATCAATCGGACTTTCTCCATGATTTGTTAATTCAAGAGGTACTGTCTGAGATTCACCTGGATAAATCACGTTGATGTTTGCATCTCGATGTTCACCTTGAAAGGTACCAGTCATCCATTGACTTGGAGTTACTGACCAAGTTCCGTTTTCCCCATCTAAGGTTGCGGTTGCCCTACTTGCATTGAACCATCCACCTCCTTGAACAAATGGATCGTAACCCCTGTCGTCTGCGGTTGCTAAAACAAAGTCCCTAAATTCCTGAGATTTAGGCAAATCTCCGTGATTGATTAGCCAAGCCTCCTCAACCACGGCCATCAGGCCCGCCGCGATTGGCGTAGCGAGACTAGTTCCGCCCCAAGTAGTAGTTGCTGAATTTCCATTATTGCGTGTATTGAGGGGTATATCGCCGGTTGCAGACCAGCCCACCGCTACGATATCTGGATCCATCCTACCAACGATATTTGGACCGCGATTATTCCACGGTGCACTTTGCCCCCATAGCATATTTGAACGGCTTGAAAATGCTCCAACCGAGAATATTCCTTGTGCCGCGCCTGGTACTTTCACCGTACCATAGCCGTGCCCTCCGTTTCCAATCGCAACCGCGTAATGTGTCTGATTATTGTAAATGCGAGTTAACCAATCGAGGTAAAGAGAATATGAATCTGCACCTGAGTCGTCAATACCAGAATAACCAAATGAGAACGAACCGATGTGAGGTTGGTCATCCCATGTGCTGGGGTCTCCGTCGTTTCCTTCCGCTATCCACCTCCAACCGTCCAGAGAATGACCACCGGAGTAGTGATTACCAATACTGGCGATTGTAGCATTGGGAGCCATACCTAGAACAGCCCCATTGTTTACTTGAGCTTGGGCCGCTACTGCAGAGGCGCATAACGTTCCATGATTGCCAGAATCAAGCATAAACAATGTGAGGTTACCAGCACCAGCAATGCGATCGGAATAACCATGTCTTGCGGAGTATACCGCTCCATAGGGTACGCCATTTACTCCATCGGAAATCCAATATAACAAACCCGCAGAAACATCCCTAATTCCGTCTCCATTTTCATCCAAGCCGGCGGTTTCATTTCCCTTTACCATCCATTCATCATCACTGAAATTACCATTGCGATTGATGTCAGGGATGACAATATCATATGTTCCATTACTAACAGAATCGATGACTAAAATCGGCACATCTCCTCCCATCTGACTTCTCAAAGTAGAATCTGGGTGTTCCCCTAAGTGATAAACTCCTGAAGTCGAACTAGGAAGACCTGAAATGATGTGTCCTGAGTTGTCCAATATACCATTGGAATCGTTGTCGTAATCGAGTGTCGATGTATCCGCATACCAAGTGTTTCTATCTGGATATGCTTCACCATTAACTAGCCAGTAATACATCGAGTTATGATCGAACATCATCGGCCAGCCATCGTGTTGGTTACCATCCTGAATTCTAGCCTGTGTACCATCCAAATCAGGATGGGCGAAGTCAATTCCAGTATCTGCCACTGCAACGATTATGCCTTCGCCAGAATAGCCTCTATCCCATGCATCAGTTGCCCCATGTATTTCTCCTGATCTAACAGAAGCGGGTTGGTTTTCTCCGTCACTTAGTGGATTAGTGTCGTATGGTTCAGGTGAGTTTTCAGCGTCTAAAATGCCGATTATTCCTGCAACTCCGGATAATTTGTGAAACATATCTGAGTCTAACCAAAATGTCCGATGTTCGATTACGCCATCCGGTGAGTCGGTCACAACTAATTGTTGGCCATCGAATGCAGCTGTTTGAGTTTCAATTTGTCCGTGTTTATGTTGCCATGCATTTAGTTCTCTCAACGAATGACTGATTACTGTCACACGAATTTCCTCTTGCCCGGAATAAACTCGGTCCCAAAGACTAGGTTCTATCCAAGGGTTTGGATTGACAAAAACATCTCTTGAATCCAGAATGAATTCACTTGTTTCTGAGTTTACGGTGGGATAATACTCAGTCCCATGGTTCTGACTATCGACTATGCCATATGACATCATAGATGTCAACATCAACATAACCAAGGACACCGCAATACGCTGACGCATGTTCCCTTTGGCACCCTGAACTCTATTGTAGTCTGCGGTTTCACGGCCCGTCAAGTCCAAATCGGTCACACTAGCCCGCGGGGGTCATAGTCCCGTAGTGTAGCGGTCCATCATCTCAGGTTTTGGTCCTGGGGACCCTGGTTCAAATCCGGGCGGGACTACCATCAAACAAGACCATTCATTCTTCGATTTTTTCCGGCATTCGAGCCAAATCTCGAGTGATGTTTTTCTGATGAGATTCCAATGTTCCGCCCCCGATTTCAAGGAGCTTTGCATCTCTCCAAAGTCTCTCAACAGTGTATTCGCCAACATAGCCGTAACCACCCATGACTTGGATCGCCCTATCTGCGATATTTTTCGCGGCAGTGGTGCCGAATAGTTTCACACCGTCTGTGTCTAACCTGTTTCCTGACTTTGAGAGGTCTGTATTTCTAGCAGTTTCATAGATGTAAGCACGCATTGCCCGATACTCTGCCCAAGACTCACCAATATGGCGCTGAATTTGTCCAAAGTTCCTGATTTCTTGACCGAATGCTTCACGCTCACTGGCGTATTGATTCATTGCCGCTAGTGACCTTCGAGCAATCCCTAACCCCATTGCTGCAAGCCCTATCCTCTCCAACTCGAGATTGCGCATCATGTGGATCATCGATTCTCCGGGGGAGCCAACGATATTTTCAGCAGGGACAACACAATCGTCGAAGACCAATTCTGCAGTATTCGACGCTCTCATGCCTGATTTATCGTAGATTTTCTGACCTACGCTGAAACCTGGCATGTCCTTTTCCACTAGGAAGGTAGTAACTTCAGCTCGACCCTTAGGATCAGTTCCAGTCCTTGCATACAACCAACACACATCGGCAGGAGTGCCTTCCTCGTCAATCGAGCCATTAGTAATCCACATTTTTCGACCATTAATTACCCAGTCTCCGTCTGCATTCTGTTGAGCAGTGGTCTGCATTCCTAGAACATCAGTTCCATATCCTGGCTCGCTCATGGCCATGCAACCGACCCATTCTCCGCTGCAGACCTTGGGTAGAATCCTCGCCTTCTGTTCCTCTGTTCCATTGAAGGCGAGATTGTTCACCATCAATTGCGAATGTGCCAAATATGCAAGACAAAAAGCAGGGTCGGAGTAACTCAATTCCTCATTTATGATTGCGACTGAGGTAGCATCCATTCCCGAGCCACCATACTCTGCTGGAACAGAAATACCTAGCAACCCATATTCACCTAATTTACGAAATAAATCAAGGTTGAATTTCTCTTCTCGGTCGTATTCCAATGCTTGCGGTTCAACCTCTTCACGAACAAAATCTCGGACCATCTCCCGTAGCATTCTGTGCTCTTCGGTAGGGTTTGCAAGATCGATAGTCTCCCACTCGGCCATACCTCTGCGAGCAAGACCTGCGGTATGAGTGTTAGCAAATTGCCTTACGACACCGTAGGTGTCGATTATGGGGTTACTCGACGGCTGTCTCTAGGGAATGGGATGACTTCACGGATGTGATCAGCACCAGTTAGCCACGCACATACACGGTCGACTCCAAGTCCAAATCCACCGTGTGGAACCCCACCATAACGACGAATGTCGATATAGAATTCATATGCCTCCCTGTCGTTGCCTTCTTCATCGATTCTATCAAGTATTTCCGGCTCGGACCAAGTTCGCTCGCCTCCACCAATAATTTCGCCATATCCTTCTGGCGCCAACAAATCATGACATAGGACATATTTGGGGTCCTCAGGATCTGGGCGGTGATAGAATGGCTTGGCAACTCTAGGGTAATGAGTTAGGAAGTGAGGGACTTCAAAATCTTGAGTCAAGACCTTTTCCTTAGAGTAGTCTAAATCTTGCCCCCATTCAATATCTACACCCATTCCTTGAAGCGTTTCAACAGCCTCGTCGTAACGCATTCTTGGGTATGGATTGTCCGCATATCTGGAAATCAAATCCAAGTCTCTACCAATGTTTGCTAAATCATCTGAATGCTCATCTAACAATGTACGTGCTATATTGCGAACCACGCCTTCGCCATGGATCATAACATCGTCATTTGAAGCCCAAGCGATTTCCATCTCAGCATGCCAGAATTCAGTCAAATGACGGCGTGTCCTAGATTTCTCTGCACGGAATGAGGGTGCCATTGTGTAGAGGCGCTCTAATGCAGGCATTGCGGCCTCGGCATATAGTTGCCAAGATTGTGTCAAGTATGCCTTTCGTCCAAAGTATGGCACCTCGAATAAGGTGCTTCCACCTTCTACGGCGCCGGCAACAAAATTCGGTGCTTGATATTCTGTGAAATCGCGATCTCGGAAATAGGAATGAATGGCCCCGAATACTGTGGAGCGCATCTTCAGCATAGTAGTCATTCGACTAGTTCTAAGGTAGAGGTGGCGGTTGTCGAGCAAGAACTCGGTCTCTCCACCGTCGGCTTGTTCCATAGCGGATTCTGTTATTGGAAATGGATGATCTGGATTGACTGGCCCAACTACCTGTAAGTCTGAAACCTGAATCTCGTGACCATGTTCCCGGTCAGTCGGTTCGACAGTTCCATGAATAATCAGGCTGGATTCGATAAGTGCATCCTTTACGGCATCAAAGGATTCATTCCCAACAACATCCCTTTTGACAACGCATTGAACCGTTCCAGTAGAGTCCCTAAGTACAACGAATCGAATCTTGTTTGAACCTCTAGAACGGTGAACCCATCCTTTCAATTCAACCTCCGAACCGTCATGTTTTCCGGCCCGAACATCTCCAATCCAGGTCTCTTTGGTCATGCTAACCCCGCCCCTTGGGCGGGGCATCCACATATCAAACGAAGCCTTCAGGCAGATTGGATTTGGCGGGTCTGACGGGGTTCGAACCCGCGACCGCCCGGTTAAGAGCCGGGTGCTCTACCTGACTAAGCTACAGACCCAGCCAGCCGACTTGGCCCCCCTCTTTAATCGGAACGGTCCGGAAGGATATCAGGCTAATCTGCCGCCTTGCTTTACAAGAGTCACTACTCCACCGCTGGCGGCCATCACAACCGCATCGCAGATAGCCACAAACAAGCCAACCTCGACAACTCCGGCAATACTCAATAAAGCGGATTCTAATTCCCTTGGATTAGTAATCGTTGAGCCAAATGAACAGTCAAGGATGTAACCTCCATTATCGCTAATGAATGGCTCATCTCCTCCTCTCCTGACCACAGAGCCTGGGCAAATTTCGCCAATCCTATCTGCGGTTCGCTTCCATTCAAAGGGTAGTACTTCGATAGGCAGGTCGAAATCACCCAGAATTTCAACTTGTTTCCTATCGTCTGCAACCACCACCATAGCATTACTAGACTGTGCGACTATCTTTTCACGAGTCAACGCTCCACCCCCGCCTTTGATTAGAGCGAAATCGGAATCGAACTCATCTGCGCCATCAATTATCAAGTCTAATACTCCAGCATCTGCTAAGGACACTAGAGGGATGTTTAGGCTCTCTGCCAGTTCTCTAGTTGCTTCGCTGGTTGGGACTCCAACTACAGACAGACCTTCCTCTTGCATTCTACGACCTAATTCTAGCACAGTGTAACGAACGGTCGAGCCTGTTCCAAGACCTATTTTCATGCCGTCTTTGACAAAATCGCAAGCCGCGATTCCGGCTTGCTGCTTTAGCGCCTCAACGTCGCTCACATGGTGGGGCAGATGAAAGACGGCCATGATGGTTACCCTTCTAAGCAGACAATAAATTAGTTCAGAATTACCAACAATTGCAAACCGTTGGGTTCATTCGTCGATGCCATACCGATAAGACGAGGGAGTAGGAGGGTCGCTGACAGTGCCAGACACTGAGGAAAGTCCCCTCTCCAAGATGCAAGCGGTCCGGTGCAAGCCGGAGGTCCGGGAGGGCCGGCTCTGCAACAGAAACGTCCCGCGCCAGGCGTACGATGATCCCGAAAGGGTGAGGTTTCCTGACCGCGGCTGGAACGAGCAACCCCGCTGGAGCAAGTCCAAGCAGGCCCGTAGTGCATCGACAGGGCCGGGTAGGATGCATAGTTGAATGCGACCAGCTGAAAGGTGAACAGAAAGGGGCTTACTCCCTGCACCCTCACTTTACTACAATCAGTGAAAACTAGCCTATTCTAGGGTGGCCTCAAGCACACTGGATGCTTCGAGAGCCCCACTATCCTCGTAATCTAACCAAGGCCCTCTTCCAAGCAATCTCGAACGTAATTCATGCCATGCAACTATGAAACTTGGTAACAATATGCTTGAGGTAATTAGTGCTAGAATTAGAAGTGACATCATCAATATGAAGAAATTTTGTAATCCGGGGATTTCTACAAATAAACCTGCAGAAAGCCCAGCACAAGTTGTTGTAGTGGTTTCAAAGATTGTTTGACCTGTTCTCGAAACAGATTTGACGATTCCAGCAGGAGTTTCACCCTCGTCTTTGATTCTGTCAATTATGTGTATCGAATCATCTACCCCAATACCAAAGACGAGTGTACCGACCATGGCAGTGAAGAAGTTGACATTGACCGAACCTTGGCGCATCAATAACGGCTGCCATAATACAACAACAGCCACCGCTGCCATCGTGAATATGGCTAATCTAGGCGAGCGGAACAATATCATCATTGTAATTAGTAGAATGAGCATTGTAGCGATTGTAGTTTCACTCTGAGCCTTTTGAATTCCTTCATTAATATCGATACTCACAGGCAAACCTCCCGTCAGCTTTGAATTGATGACGCCTTCAATTCCAAAAGCCGAACATGAAAGAGCATCAGGACAATTACCATCTCCATCAAGGTGATCGTCAATAGCATCTCTCAGAGGCGTGGCATCTTGCAAATTGATGTATGGTTGAGTAACGTAGACCAGTGTTTTGGTTTCACAAGGTGTTGAACCTCCACAAGTATCTTGGTCGGCATTCATCAGCATACTACGGATTTCAGGACTCAATGTATCAAGAGCGATATTCACCATATCTTCTCTACTACTGACAACGTATGCCCAACATTCGGGCCGAAGTGGATTGGTTGATTCATCCCAACACTCATCATGGAGTAATTCCCAAAGACTCCTGTCGTAGACTTCCAGACTAATTCCCGTTACTGGATCTGTTAAGTTAACATCAACGTGGATTGCTTTCAGGACGTTGACTAGGCTGATGCTGGATGTTTGTGGGACGTTATTGATTTTCTTTTCCTGCATATTATCGATAGCATCGAGAATCGGTAAATCTCTAATTGGTGCTGTTGAATTAACCGGACCTCTTGCCCCGGCGTCAACGATGAACATATTCGTTTGTCCACCTTGGAAAACGAAACTGTATTCCCTTAATGCATCATAACTCGGAATATTTGGAGGAACCTCGTCTGATGAACCAGTAAGCGGCTTACCCATCTCTTCCTCCAAAATAGCCACCCCACCAGCGGTAGAAATCATTGCAACAAGTAGAACAACAAGGGTTGTCTTTACTGGCACTTCGCCTATTTTGCGCCAAATATCAGATTCGAATGCAAGAAGGATTGTACCGCCAAAGAAACAGCCGAAAAATATTGCATTAGCAATTGTTGTAGTCCCTTGAATGTAGAGATAGGTTCCTGCAGTTAATGCCACTATGGATGAAATTAGAAGAGTTTGCAAAGTAGGCATTTCAAACCCAATATCCGTCTTTCTATAACGGAAGATATGAACCAATGCGGGGACCATTACCATCGATAAAAGGAAGGTAATCGAAATGCCCAAGACCAGTGTCACTCCAACAGTCCTCATCGGATGTATTGGTACAAGATATTGCCAAGTTAAAACACTGAATCCAATTATCGTTGTAATAGCGGAAAGGAATATTGCATGGCCTGTGGTTTGTGCTGCTCTAACAGTTGCAGTTAGGCTAATCACAGGGTCCCAAGGATCTAATTCAGTTGAGGTGAATCCATCGCGTTGTCTTTTCCAAGACTCTTCTAGTCGTTCCTCAAGTAACTCTTTGCGATTCTCTTCAATTCTATTGGTAAAGTGTAAGGAATAATCCACCCCTAGGCCGACTAAGATTGGGCCTGCTGAAATTATCATCGGAGTCAAAGGAATGTCGGCAATCACAGTAGTCCCAAATGTAATTGCTAAACTCATTGCAATTGGTAAACCACAGATAATTATGACCTTAGGATTACGATGCAAAATTAACATTGTGATTGCCACTAACAACCCTGCTAAAGGAAGCATTTTGGTCACTAATTCTGTATAAATAGCGTTCGAAACATCTTGGACAACTGGTGTTAGCCCAGTGACAGTCGTAGCATTACGAACGGGACGATCTTTGGCTATGGATTCCGCTTCTGAAATCATTTCAGGGGTGACGCCTGTTGCGGGTGATCTTGATGGAAGATTGGGATCTTTCTTTCTTGCCTCTTCTAACCAAAGTGAATGTATTTCGGTACTAACTGAAGAAGACATTACTTCTCCAAGGTAAACACGATTGCAAATCTCACAGTCGTTTGAATTAGCTCGTTCGATTAGCTGCTTGGTGTACTGGATGAAGGCTTGATGGTCCTGCACCTGCCCGTCTCTCTTGTCCTGTCTAGCAGGGATATCAGTACCATCCATGTCATACTTTAGGCCAAGAATAATCACTCCCGTATCCCAAATTCCAT
>WTHI01000060.1:6297-20323 GCA_011523185.1 Methanobacteriota archaeon | reverse complement strand
ATTAAGCGTTCAATTCTGATGAATCTAAATCAAGCGGACCTATTGGATTTAGCAGGGCCAAGCGGCTCACAATTAGCAAAAGAAATTGGAGTCTCTCCTCAAGTATTCTCATACCACATTCGTTCTCTAATCGAGTGGGAGATGGTTGAAAGAAAGCGCTCGGGACTGAAAGTCTCTCTTTCAATAACTGAGTTGGGAATCGAAGCACTGACCGGTATTGATATCGAAGTCGAACAATAATTGGTAATTTAGAAGTGTAATATATTGTTGAAGATTTTACACACAGTCACCATATAGAATGAGTCCATGGGATGAATGTGAATGAACATAAGGCTCCTAGAAAATTCGGAGCTTATTCCTTGATTGGTATACTTTTAATTAGTGTTATAGGAACAGTCTCGGTACCAATTTCAGCGGAGGAAAATATATTCCAAAAAGACACATATATTACTCAATTTGGACCGGGATTTGCTGAAATTGAAATTGCCTCATCTGCAGATAATTTAGATGTACCTAGGGATTTAGAATTTCACCCAAATCCTTCTAGACAAAACGAATTATGGGTAGTAAATCGGGCTACAGATAGTGTAACTATAATTCATCATGCGGGGCAATCTAATCAGGTCACTGAATACAGGCAAGATTCCTATGGTAATCACTTTATGGAAGAGGTAAGTGCTATTGCGTTTGGAGAATATCATGAAGAATTTGATTATCAATTTGCGACAGCTCAAGAATCAAGAAACACCTACAATGGTCAAGGCAATCCAAATGATTTCATGGGACCAGCCCTGTGGCCATCATCGCTCAGTCACTTTGCTGAAGAAAACCAAGAATCCGGTGGTTTGCTTGGGAGTCATATCGATATGCTCCATGAAAGTCCTCAAGGTATGGGAATAGCACATGATGCAGAAAATGCTTATTGGTACAATGATGGTTTTCATGGTGAACTAGTCTACTATGACTTTCAGGAAGACCATGATACAGGACAAGATGACCATTCCGATGGTATTGTAACAAGATATGTTGAAATCTCCCTAACTAGGTCTCCGAACGTACCTGGTCACCTAGATTTGAATAAAGAAAATGGGATTCTCTACATTGCAGACACTGGAGGTCAGCGGATTCTCTGGGTCAACACCAACGATTCAAACATCACCATCAATGACATTAGGGGCGCTGAAAGTCAAATGGAACCTCTGCACGAATACAATGAGGCAACAGGAGTTGAATGGGGTGTTTTGGCCTCAGGACTTTCATCTCCATCTGGATTAGAATATCATGAGGGAGTTTTGTTTGTATCACAAAATGGTAACGGAAAGATAACAGCATACAATCTTGAAGAAGATGGAAAAGGTTTCTCAGAATCAAGAACAGTAGAAACAAATGCTGCTTCAATCATGGGACTCGAAATAGGTCCAGAAGGGAAGTTGTGGTATGTAGATTCACAGAGAAATTTAGTCATTAGATTAGATCCATATCAAGATACAGATTTCGATGAAGTTAGAGACGATATCGATGTCTATCCAACCAACAGCCTACTTTGGTCAGACCAAGATGGTGACGGTTTTGCAGACCAAACAGGTACAAATCTAAGCGATGATTGCCCAGAAGATTTAGGGACTTCAACACTAGGATTGAGAGGTTGTTCAGATTCAGATGCCGACAATTGGGCGGATTTAGTAGATGATTTTCCAGCCGATGGAACACAATGGCTAGATTCAGATGAGGATGGTTACGGAGACAATCCTACCGGAAAAAATCCTGACAGTTGCCCATTTGAAGAGGGGTATTCTTACACAGACAGAATGGGTTGTTCTGACGCTGATGAAGATGGGTATTCTGACCCAACTCCTCAATGGACCGTTGATGAAGGAGCAGATGCGTTTCCCACCCAAGATTCCCAGTGGAAAGACTCTGATTTAGATGGATATGGGGATAACCCTCAACCTGCATATAACGCCGATAGTTGCCCTTTAATTTTTGGTACCAGTACCAAAGATCAACTTGGTTGTTTAGACAGTGATAGTGATGGTTGGTCAGACTCCGGTGATGTCTTTCAAGAGGACTCTACTCAATGGTCGGACTTCGATAATGATGGTTATGGAGACAATCCAGCACCCGCAAATACACCAGATGATTGCCCTAAAAATTGGGGTAATTCTACCAATATATTCCTCGGCTGTCCAGATTTAGATGGAGATGGTTGGCCAGATTTGTTAGATTCAAATCCTGACAACAATCTCCTATGGTCTGATTCTGATAGTGATGGTTTTGCAGACCAAGGAGGAACTAAATTATCCGACGATTGTCCTGATACATATGGTACTTCGATTAACGATAAACTTGGTTGCATCGATACAGATGGGGATGGTTGGTCAGATGAAGGTGATTATTATCCGAATGATTCTAGCAGACATAAGCGGTCTTATCTTCCATTTATCGTAGGTCTGTCAGTGATTATTGTGGCCGCTGCGGGCGTTACCTTTTTCCTTCTGAAAAGAAAAGTATGAATTTTTCATAATCAAGAGGATTCCTGAATACGATTGATACGTTTGCTTGCCTCTTGGGCTAACTCCCAGTAAGCAGCACTTCCTGGATTCGACTTGTTCGGTTTCTGACCGATAACAATGGGTGCTCCATCTAGAGGAGATTCAGCGATTGCTACAAGTCGAGGAATTTCAGTCTCGAATAATCTGTCTCCGAAATGTTTGCGAGCCTGTTCTGCAACAGTTCCTGACAATTTACTTCTCTGAACCATAGTCAGTGTAATTCCGAATAATCTTAGATTTGGGTTGACAGCTTGTTGTACATCACTTACAGTATTCATCAGCTGACTCATATTTTCCAGAGCATAGAATTCAGCCTGCACAGGAATTAGTACCCAATTTGAAGCAACTAATGCGTTCACCGTAAGTAATCCTAGTGAGGCTGGAGTGTCTATGATTACTACATCAAAATGGCCTACTGCGCCTTGAATCGCTCTCTGTAGACGATTCTCTCGTCCAATTCTTGTTGCTAAATCAATCTCAATTCCAGCCAAATCTAAATCCGCTGGAAGTAACCAGAGATTGTCTATTTCCAATCCCTTTGGTGGACCTCTTTTCCGTTCTGGATTTTGTCGAACAAATGCTTCCTTCATCGACTTTGTAAGTTGCTTTGGACCGATGATACATTCCTCAATCCTGACTTCTGGGCCATCAATTCCTGCTTTGAATAACTCATTCATAGTCGCCCCGAGTGATTTTTTATCGACTCCAAAAGTGGTAGCGATGTTTCCTTTTGGGTCAAGATCAATCATCAAAATTTTGCGAGGTTGAATTCCATATTCCTCGTTTCCCATAGCTAGGGCTGCACCTAGATTGACTGCAGTCGTAGTCTTTCCACACCCACCTTTGTGATTGACAACTGCAATCACCACGGGTCCAGCCATACGGCTCGGCTTGCCCCTTCAGCCTATCAGTCATCGCTTGGCTTACCGAGCCTACCTGCCATATTCAGACAGATTGCGACACACGGACCAATAAGAATTGCAAATAGAATCGTACCAATACCAAACTTACCTCCTAAAGTCCAACCAATCGCAATAACGAATATTTCAATCCCACTTCGAATTCTTCCTATTGGAACCCCAGTCACCTTGGTCAAACCAGTCATCGTACCATCTCTTGGACCTGGGCCTAGGTTTGCGGTGAGGTATAGGCCGCTTCCAATAGCGACCAGAACTATACCAGCAAGAACCTGAATTATTTGTAATGAAAACGTCTCTGGCGTTGGCAAAATAGGCAGTAAAAACTCGATGGTTGCTGCGATTAAGATTGCATTCAAAATGGTTCCAATTCCCGGTTTTTCTCTCAGTGGAATCCAAATCAACAATACTAAGAAACTAACTAAGAATGTTGATTTTCCAATCGATAAATCTAGATTTTCCGCAATTCCCTCTGCTAAAACAGTCCATGGGGTATTCCCCAGTCGTGCTGAGATAAGGACTGCATCTCCCGCTCCAAAAATAATCAATCCCACGATTAGTAAAATCATGGTGGAAAAGCGTGGCTTTAGCGTCCAAGGATCGTCAGCGCTCCACCAAGTTGTCGGGACATTCTTCGCCGGCCGAAGAAACTCCATCAGTCCCATCCGACAAAGCGAAGCCTAAGGAGTTCATAATCACAGGCGGCGATTAGCCGATTATTGGATTACAGGGACTGGCACTTCTGAGAGAATCTTCCTCATGATGTGCTGTCCGGTTACGCCACGAATCTTTGATTCTGGCTTGAGAACGATTCTGTGGCTGACAACTTGCAGTGCAACAGCCTTGATATCGTCTGGAATCACATAGTCACGACCATCGATTGCTGCACTTGCGCGTGCGGTCTTGAATAGCGACTGGCTAGCACGCGGTGAAGCACCGGTAATCACACGGTGGTCTTCACGAGTACGGTGGACTAATTCTACGATGTAGGAAAGGATTGCAGTATCAACATGCACTGTCTCGAGGGCCTTCTGCATGGCTACAACCTTCTTCGGGGAGGTGATCGTCTCTATGTCGTGGTCATCTTTTCCGCGAAGTTTTCTGCGTTGTAGGATAGATTTCTCTTCCTGACGATCTGGGTAACCCATTGACATCTTCATCATGAATCGGTCCATTTGCGCCTCAGGCAGCGGATATGTTCCTTCTTGCTCGATTGGGTTTTGTGTTGCCATTGTGATGAAAGGTGCAGGTAATTTGTGGGTAATACCCTCAATGGTAACCTGCTTTTCTTCCATAGCCTCTAACAAAGCAGCCTGAGTCTTTGGAGGCGCACGGTTAATTTCGTCAGCGAGTAGAACGTTGGTGAATAGTGGACCTGGGCGGAGTTTGAATTCTCCAGCTTGTTGGTCATACATGTATGTCCCCATGATATCTGCTGGTAGCAAATCTGGAGTAAACTGAACACGCTTGAATTTACAACCCAGAGCAGTTGCGAATGTGTTAGCCATCAACGTCTTTGCCAAACCCGGATAATCTTCGATTAGCATGTTTGCATTTGATAGAATTCCAATGCTTACCCTTCGTAGGTTTTCTTGCTTTCCAATGATAACTTTTGCCACTTCTCCCATCAGACCATTGGAGATCTGTGATACGGTTTGGATAAGTTCTCGGGACTTAGGGTCACTTGCAGCCATTGTCATCTGAGACACCTGAATATTCATGCTGCTAAATTTTTGATACTTAAGCGCTGGGTGTCTATGAACGCCTTGTGATTCAAAGTCTCTAACGGCCCCAGAAATGCGAATCTTTACGATGAATCGCGGTTAATTCCTCTAGCACTTCTAATTCTGCACTTGTTAAGTCCATCTTTCTCAACTTCTTTGCATGTGATTCTGGGATGTCAACCAATAGTACATCATCCTCGTCTATTTGCCTTCCAACAGTGACTCCATCGATGGCAACGGCGACCTCTGCGCCTTGCTTTGCTTCCTTCATGGAATCTTGACCAGAACGTATGGATTTGATTTGTCCAACGCGCTCACCATTTTTCAGCAAGCGTTGTCCAACGTGGATTCTTCCAGCCAGTACTCTAACTCCGACTACTGCAGGTTTTGAGACACGGAATGTGTGATCCGGAAGTAATAGAATTCGGCCTGGATATACGACTTTTTCTCGACTAGCTTCTTCAAGTTCGCGAGTACGTTGTTCGACCCATTCTTCTCGCTCTTCGAGGATGTGATAAATGATGTCTGAACCGAGATATTTGACTCCATTTTCAGAGTTTTCAATCTCTTCTTCTGCATCCGGTAGAATTTCTGTAGCGAATGCTAGAATGATTCTATGAAGTGGGTCGTTAGAGTTCTCTGCAGTTCTAACATCTCGGCGATTTACCTTACCGATGCTGGCGTGGCGAATCGGCACCTCAACTGCTCGCAATTCCTTGGCTAGAGCCTCAAGTCCACCAACTGTATCGGCCTTGATGGTAACACCTTCCTCGTCCAATTCGACTGAAAGGTTGGCTTCTGCATCAGCTAGGGAAATGGCTTCTTGGCGTTCAGCATCATTTGATACAACCCTAAGGGTAGTTCCCGCTAGAACGCCATCTAGATCTGGAGCCGAGATTTTCAGACCTGACGCAGCGTGTGCTGCTTCGGTATCATCCCAACGATTACCCGCGTCTCGCATTTCTGACATTCCACGTGGCGCAAACATCCCGCGCACGTGTGTGGATACTCCACCTTCGTCTGTAACGAGAACGATTTCGTCGCCTTTCTTGACCGATCCACGATAGAGGATAACATCGAGAGTCTTTCCGAGTCCTCTCTCTTCTTTCATTTCTAAAACGGTGCCTTCACCAGCACCTTCGATGTCGGTTAATTTGTCTTCCAAATATCGTTCGGCAAGACCGATTACGACGGCTAATAGATCTTGGATACCTTCGCCTTCACGTGCTGAAATTGGAACAAGGGCGATTTCTTGGGTGAAATCCTTGACTTTGGAGTACATTTCTATGTTGAATCCATGTTCCGCAAACTTACCGACTAAATCCCAGTATCTCTGCTCAAACAAGGCCTGAGCATCCTTTGTTTGTTCTCTCACTGCCTGGGCCATTGAGCGCCCGTGAACCGAATCCCATCCATGGATTCGGTCGACTTTGTTTGCAGCGATTACGAAAGGTGTCTTTGCTTGCTTTAGGATTCGTATAGATTCGATAGTTTGTGGTCGGACACCTTCCATCACATCGACCATTAAGATTGCAATATCCGCTAGAGCACCACCTCGCGAGCGAAGTGTGGAAAATGAGTGATGTCCTGGTGTATCGATGAAAAGCAAGCCAGGGGAATCAAACGACTTGCCCCCAAGAAGAGGTGCACACAATTCGTTTAGGAGCTCTGCAGGGACTTCTGTTGCACCGATGTGTTGAGTGATTCCACCAGCCTCTCTATCCATTACACTGGCTTGTCGGCCAGACCCCAATCCTCGAATGTGGTCTAGAAGCGAGGTTTTACCGTGATCTACATGCCCTAAAACAGAGACAATTGGTTGGCGGCGTCCGGACATTTCAAACACCTCATGCTCAATCCTCAGTCAAGTAGTAATTTCACTCGTAAATTTGGCTCTCTGCATCACGAGTCCACTCGATGATACCATCTGGGAACCATAGTCCCAATTCGAATGCAGCGGTGTCTTCACCGTCTGAGCCGTGGATTATGTTGTGACCAATATCCATTGCGAAATCTCCGCGAATGGTTCCAGGAGCGGCCTCGCGCCCATTGGTTGGTCCGATGATGTTTCTAGCCACCGAAATGGCATCGACACCAGTCCAAGCCATAGCGACTACTGGACCAGATGTGATAAATTCGATTAGACCGGAGTAAAATGGGCGCTCGGAGTGAACTGCATAATGACTCTCAGCAAGCTCCATAGAAGGTGTTAGTTGACGTAGCCCAACAAGGCGCAGTCCCTTGTTTTCGAAGCGTTGGATGATGTTTCCAACTAGGCCTCTTTGTACTCCATCTGGCTTTACCATTACGAACGTCGTCTGCATTCCCATGGTGCGGGCGACCCTGCCCTCCTTTTTCAATCAAACTCGTTCGGAAAATTTAGACGATTGATAGACTAACTCAAGAGGGGTTTGCTTATCGCACACCTAGATGGGAGAGGACTGCTGTGACCACGACCATGGCCCAGAGGGCCATGTGCATGTAGGTCAACATGTGACTAAAGCCCCAGTCTTGGAGGCCGAATTAGTCCTCGAAGACGATTCTCCGGAAATTCCTTCTAGCGAGATTCCCCCAGTTGGAGAGGTCATCGGGGAATTACTAGATTCAGCAGGAATAGACAAGCGAGGCGTAGCTCTAGCCGCGGGTGCATTAGCAGTTGTTGGCATTCTTCTAGCAGTGATACTTCAATCTGTAATTTTCGATGAGATTGTTGATGAGGTTAAGCAAGAGCTCGGAATATACGAGAGAGTTCCGGTATGGGAACGAAGTGAGTGGCCATACATCACAGACCAACCATATTCCTTCGTCATGGAGTTTGGTCCATACACTCTGAAGGAAACCGAGAACGATTGGAACTCTAGTCATCACTTCGTTGAATTCAATTTACCTCTCTCAGAAGGAGGTGCTGCTCCGAATGGTAAGGTCAGCCTAGGACTTTGGCTCCCCGACGTTCCAGAAGGAGTCAAAGTACCTGTAATCGCAGAATTCGGCCCTTATTTCGATGAAGCTTCGGTTCAAACTGGTCCGGTTGAACAACCAGGAACTTGGCTTGGTAGTATGATAATTGATCAGATATTACCTCATGGTTATGCATTTGCTCAAGTTTCAGTCATGGGTACTGGACGGTCAAATCACTGTATGGATTTGATGGGTAATGCTGAGCAACTAGGGGTTGACGCAGCAGTGACATGGCTTGGAACTCAGGACTGGTCGAATGGCCGTGTTGCCATGATTGGAAAGTCATACGATGGCTCAACCCCTTGGCAGGCGGCAACATTCGGCAATGAGCACCTTGCGACAATTGTTCCAATCTCAGGGCTCATTGGAGTAATGGAGTTGATGTGGAAGAACGGATCATCTGAGGCTCGAGCACCAATTATGCACAACGGAGTATATGGTTCGTATGGAATAGACGGAGATTCAGAAGATATTGGCAATATGTGTCCCGATTACATCATCGGCCCGGGAACCGGTGTTGCTGCTTGGATGTGGGGCGGTGAAGCAGCAGGCACTTATTGGAAGGAACGATATTTCCTAGACCGAGTTTTAGCTAATTACGAAGGTTCAGTCTACCTAATCCAAGGAATGCATGACTGGAATGTCGACCCGCATATGGCGGTTCCAGTAATCAACCAACTCAAAGATGCAGGAATCGAAGCCAAAGGCCTGTTTGGACAATGGGATCATGATTATCCCGACCGACCCGATTACCACTTTGATAGGTCGGGAGAAGGCCGAGGTCGTGAGGGATACCCTCAGATGACTCGCTTCGATTGGATGCAAGATCTTCTCGAGTGGTTCGATTACTATCTTCTAGACAAGGGAGAGAAACCCGGTCTATGGGTTGAAATTCAAACTAACCAAGGGCAGTGGCGTCTAGAGGACCGATATCCACCAGAAGGAATGACAACCCTTGCCCTTGACTTAGGTGGTGCTCTGATGAATGTAGCAGGCACCACTACAATTCTACCGAACGGTGCAACCGGCCCTGTTTATGAGACCGAACCGTTAGAAGAAGACATCTGGATTGCTGGACTCCCAAGACTACACATCGATGTAACTACGGCAACCGTTGGAGGGCAAATTTACGCATTATTAGAGGACTGTAACGAGAATGGCTCATGCATCCACATTGGTCATGCAATCATGGACCTACGATATCATGAAGGTGGCACAGATGAGCAAACGTGGTTGCCAATTATTGAGACGATTAATGCAAAGATGGAATTCTTCTCCTTGGACGCTCAAGTCTCCGCTGGTCACACAATTAAACTCAGTCTAGCTAGTACCGGAGAGGATTATCTTCCGGCCTCGACTAGTTCTGTTGTAACTATTCAAGAGGGTGCAGGCTCTAATCTTCTGCTCGATTTAATCGACCCTAGTGAAAAGATTCTATTTGATCCGCCAAAGTGTACACACACTGCTTGTACTGATTGGACCAACCAAACAATCTGAATAATCATTCAGTTTTCTTGACATTGACTGCGTTTGGACCTTTAGGCCCTTCACCAATTTCGTATTCGACGGTATCGCCGTCACTGATTTCTCCTTCCACCTGGCTCTTGTGGACAAAGAGGTCCTCTCCATCTTCTTGCTCTATGAATCCGTAACCCTTTATTCTGTTAAACCACTTAACTGTGCCTTCAGCCATAATCCAGTAGCGGAAAACCATACTACTTGATGTAGCGGGGTAAGAATTCTACCCCAAGGGCAGTATTCACTTGATTCCGCCTTTTTCGTATCGGCGAGTCCACTTTAGCCGGCGTGGATTACGCTTCAGCTTCAAGTGGTTCTTGCGCGCCTTACTATCCTTGAACCAAAAGACAGTACCATCGCGCTTGATGAACATCATTCCGGTGCCCGGCTCGATTTCTTCATGGGTGAAATTACAGACTCTTCGTTCTGGCATTACAATCACCTCATCGAGCACTGAGGCGACGGGCCTCACGGCCTGTATCCTTCAGCATCAGAATATCGCCGATCCTTACTGGACCGACTACGTTACGAGTAATTATGCGACCAACGTCGCGAGGGTTAGGTGCGTCGTTTACGCGCACCTTGACTTGTGTAGCCTCACCAGTCATACCGGTGCGACCAACAATTTCAACGACCTCTGCGGGCCATGCTTCAACTTCTGCCATCTGACTTCCTCCGTTAATTCCGATTCAGTTACTTCAGGCAGACAGAGTCTCGAAGTGTCCCTTGACTTCATTGAAGCGCTCAGCGCCATCCTTGCTAACGTCCATGACTGCTATTGCAGCTGTGCGGGTGCCTGTTGGCATTCCTGCAGCCTCAGCCAAGTAGGCTTGGTCTTCTACGTAGATGAATGGAATTTCCTTTTCTTTGCAGATCATTGGGATGTGCGCTAAAAGTTCACCAGGGTTGACATTTTCTGCCATAACTACCATCTGCGCTGTTCCGCGTTCTGCAGCCTTGGTTACTTCGTTAGCACCTCTCTTTAGTGCGCCGCGTCCGTCCTTTCCTAGGGCCTTTACCATCTCGTAGACTTGCTCTTGCACGTCTTGTGGGGTCTCATATGCTATGTGTACACTCATTGGATTCACTCCTCATGTGGGGTAGTCCGGCGCACGGCGTGGCTCATATAAACGCAGCGGATTACCTACGGTAATCGTTCAACGCTCTCAATTATTGAACGCAAACGCACTGATGAGGGCTTCTTTGGCGGCTCACTAAATCCAAAACATGCGTTGATTTCAAAATTTGAGGGATTTCCCAAATCTACTCCTTCACATACTGCAGTTGCATGTTTGATTTTTGAAAGAGAATAGATACAGTACCATTCCCTTAATCCATTACAGGTCAATCCATGTGTACTGGTTCCAAAGAATGCCTTGGCAAACCATTGTTCTACCGTTGAGATGAACCATCTTGGTCTAGGGATTGGTAATCCAAATTCCATCCCCCAGCGTAATTTGATATCCAGTGGTGGCGCTTTAATTTCGATACTTTTTGATTGCCTTATTACTTCTATTGGAGCGATATGAACTTCTTCAAAATTGTACAAAGCCGAGACATAGTCCGCGTGTTTCTGACTTGGAGAAAGTAATACTCGAGTACCATCCGGTTTGGCCCACATTACATTAGTGAAGGCACCAAGCGGTGATTTCTTCCAATCTCCAATTACAATTCTGTCGCCACTGGCGAAACCGGAAGAAGAAATTCTACCCTCAAAGATATCCATGATTATCCCATGAGGTTCTTCAGACCACGAGCGAGAGCGGGAGCTGAACTTACTACAGCCCTTGGGTTGGGAAGAGAGTCTGTGCTGTGAACTCCATCTACGTGGTTAGATAGACGAGAAATCGCACCCGCAGTGAACAAACCATGGGTACAGGCTGCATGAACCTCTGTAGCGCCTTGTCTGTGAAGAGCATCACTAGCTCTGCAAATTGTACCACCAGTACTAATCATATCGTCGACAATCGCAACAATCTTCCCGTTTACATCGAGATCTTTGGGTGTGTGTTCAATTGTATGGGCATCGATTCTAGTCTTCTCTAGATAACTGAAATCCCATCCTCCAATTGTCGCTACTTCGGTTGCCCGGTCAATCGCCCCTTTGTCAGGACTCAAGATGAAATCAGGATCAACTTCTTTTGATAATCTAGCCGCAATCTCTGGCATTGCGCTAACAAATTCAACAGGGACGGATAAATCCTCCAGGATTGCGGGCGCATGAAGGTCGAGAATAGCGATTCCATCACAACAGCGTGCTAACATCTCTCCAATTACCCTCGCACTTACAGCCTCGCCAGGTGAGAATCTCTTGTCTTGACGAGAGTATCCAAAGTATGGTATCGCCAAAAAGATGCCAGGGCCGACATCAGGCAGACTTTGTGGCTCCTCATTCTTGTAATTTGAAAGGTCTCCTGCTCTTACTGAAGCAATAGCCTCCAATAGTAGAATAGTTTCGAGCACACCTGAATCTGGATAGGTGTTTGACACTAATACAACAGGCTCGCTACGGACCGATTCTATACATTTGGATGGTACTCGAACATAACCCTCTCCATCAGGGAATCTTCGAGTGATTAATTCCACATATTCCATTCCTAATAACGGGGCCAAAGCCTCTGCAATCGCTCGGCCTGAGGAACCACTCACAACCGGCATGAGTGAACCGCGCGAGTAGCGAGTCCTTCATGACTTCTCCGATTGCCATTCAAGAAAGAATAAAGCCAGATGGGCATATTCAAAATGGGTATGCTTCTCGCGAGTTTGCTCAAGGGCGTGTAGCTTAGCTTGGCTGGAGCACCCGGCTGATAACCGGGAGGTCGCAGGTTCAAATCCTGCCATGCCCACCATCCCAACTTCCTCAGTGGAAGTAAGATTCAGTAATATTTACTCAGAATCGCCGTTTAGCTGTAAATAACTGGGTAAAGTAACCAATCTTGTGACAGTACAGCGTAGAATCAACTCGTCCAAGAAGGCGGTTGTTCTGGCTAATTGCTTGACGGGAATGATCAGTTGTTCTGGCAGATTGTACTTGCGTCGCAAGATAGCGTGGGTATTGACAACAACACCACGGTATGTTCGCTTAACCTTGACAAATCCCGCAACATTCCCAATGTCGACTCCATCATTGTCCATCACAGCACGGTCAACTAATTCATCAGGCGCCCAAAGTTGTTCGTCTATACGAATGGTATTGCGCCACCTACGTTGCAATTCTCTCATCGACTTCGAGAGTTTTACACCTCCATCTGGCCTTATGCTGTGCACCAATTCTTTCGATAATGGTGCATGTTCAGCTGGCTTTCGCATATATTCGCCCGCGACATCATCTACGACTTCAAGTCGCATTGATTTGACAAATTCATCTCGCGGATGAGATCTCTCTCCTGTAATCACGCCAACAAGTGTATCTCCGACGTAAACCTCTCTCTGAAGCAATTCCTGGATTCGGTATTCTTCGCTCATTTTTTTCCCTCAATTTTGCGTTGGGCTAGTGCATCCCCCGTGCTTGTCCCTAGGTTGCCTTCTGCGGATTAGCACTTATACTATCTGTTAACTAAGACTGATAATCCAATTGTAAATTTCACTCTAAAATTAAAATTTCAATTGGAAAATTAAAGTGAGTTTGATTTTTTGTATGATTATCAGAACTTCCAAATTGAACAATTCATGAGCCAAAGATCAGCAGAAATCGTCACGATTCCAAAATCATCCAGAATCTTTGGATTCTGAATCTTAATGAATAATTCATTGAGAATATTGATGAGGTGGCCCTCGTTGGGGTATTGATGGCTGGAGCATACGACCTACTCGCCGAGATACGAGCAAATTCCGGAAATGTCCGAACGGTTGGTTTGGACGATTCTGTGATACAGGAATTCGTCAGCACTGATTCAGATTTGGTAAGGGCAATATCTGAAGCTCATGAGAACCATTCTGCTTTGAGGAAGGAAGTCGGAGTCGCAGCGATGATGTTAGATGAATCAGATCTCATCACTAAACTCCAGGAGGATTATGTCAACTTCTACAAGCCAGAGACAGTAAATCCCTACATTCCAATCGCTGCTAGAGGCCCTTGGATAATCACATCACATGGTAGAGTTATTCACGACAACGGTGGATATGGTATGCTTGGGGCTGGACATGGCCCGGACCAAATTATCGATGCGATGAGCAATAACTGGGTTATGGCCAACGTAATGACTGCTTCATTTAGCCAAAAAAGATTGGCCGATGCATTGCGAAAGGAGGTTGGACACACAAGAGGAAGTTGCCCATTCTCTCGATTCGTGTGTCTGAATAGCGGTTCTGAATCTGTCACCATCGGGATGAGGATTGCAGATGTTAATGCTAACGA
>WTHI01000060.1:0-6197 GCA_011523185.1 Methanobacteriota archaeon | reverse complement strand
GTAGGAATTTATGGAAACACTATGACAACCAATCCACGTGCTCTTGAGACTGCAGTTGCAGTTTTGAATCGAATAACTCCAGAAATGCGTCAGAATATTCGTGACTCTGGTGATGAATTCCTCTCAAAGTTAAGAGAACTTCAAGCGGATTATCCAGATTGCATCTCCTTAGTGCAGGGCACCGGCTTGTTGCTGTGTGCCGAATTAGATCCTGATAGATTCCCAGTAGTGGGATTCGGTGGAATCGAAGAATGGTGCCGAGAACAGGGATTGGGTGTAATTCACGGAGGCCAAAATGCTCTACGGTTCACGCCCCATTTCGGTTTAACAAGTCCAGAGATTGATATGATTGTGGGAATTGTCCGTAATTGTCTAGATCACTTCATTGCAAAAGAGCAAGCAGTGGTTACAGCGGCTTGAATTTCTAGCCATCACAACCATGAGGGTACGCCTACCCGGCGGTTTTGATGACAAAGGTGGTGCACCTTCTTGGGGAGCAAGATGCAGTATATCTAGCGCTTGCCGACCGATTAGAAAGAGCGGGTGCAACTCTTACTCAGAATAATGAAGATTCAGATTTGATAATCGCCATAGGAGCAAATGCCCCTCCAATGTCCGAAATTGATGTTGCAATTATTCCAGCCAAAATTAGTCATCCAAATGCTAAACTAATTTTTCGAATTCACGATATCCTTGTTCCTCAACAAGTAAATGGTTGGGGTGTTGAAATTATGTCAGATTGGATAAATTGGGTCAAGGGGGGTTCGCAAGGCAGCCCTCCAGAAGATATTGAGGCCCGTCACTGGGTACACATTCGTGATGCTACAGATGCAATCGTACAGATTTCATTGGCTAACCGAGATATCCCAAATGGAGTGATTGATCTGGCAGGTCGCCGTGCTTGGAGTTCAGATGCGGTCTTAGACGAAATGAAATTGCTATGGAGGCGATATACTGACGCACTGCAGCTTAGCCACACCGTAGAATCTCTAACAAATGTCCCTAGCCCCGCCTCACAGCAATTTGATGGGGAAATCTCTCGGCCTAATCTAGTTCCATTGCATAATGCAATGCTAGCATCTGGTCGAGAAGAGGGATGGAGGCCTCTAACTGCTATGCGCGTGGGGTTGATGGAATTGTTCGCTCATTCGCAGGGCGAATGAAAACAATAGATCGTAATCTAATGTTCAGGAGCGGTCTGCTTGGACTTGCTTCCTAACGTCCTGTGCTGCAGCCTTAATGCTCTGCATTGTCTTGCGGACTCTTGTTCCAGCTGCGTTTACGCCCTTGTCGTGCTTTGCAGCATCTTTCATAGCGTCGGTCAATTCATCAATCATGTTCTGCATCATTGCCTCTACGGACATGAAGCACGGCGCAACGCAGACACCACTTAAGCAATATCCCGTCCTATGCAAGACAAAGCGACTCAGAATAGTCAATGGAAAACGCCGAGAACGGCAAATCATGAGAATAGGTCTGCGCCCAATAATGGAAGCAATACACTAGCGTCTCCTTCTACCACAACATGCGGCGCCTCAGGCCGTACCTTGCCCCAGGAAATCGCTTCCTTAAGTCGAGCACCGGATAGAGATCCATCGTGTTCGGGAGCGGTAGTAATTCCAACTGCAGAATCCAGACCATCACGATACTGATTCCACCAAATTACGTGGTGTTTCGAAATTCCTCCCCCAACCATCAATGCATGAGATTCCTCCGCAGTCCAAGTCAGGTCGGAGAGAATTTGCTCGTCAGCGAGGAAATCCACCATGAAGTTTGGATTCTTCTGCCGATGCATGAATAATTGTGCCCCGATCGATCCATCCGAAAGTCCAGGGATAACCATCGGTATGCGATGTTTTGCAATCCAGTAAAGCAGGGAGGTTTCGTCTTCAATTCGATCCCCCATAGCCCAGCAGAGTTCCACAGATCCAAATCCTAGCCAGGGATTATCTGGATTAGCTGCTAACCTTTCTTCTTCGATTTCATCCAGCCACGGAAGTACAACTCTTTCGAGAATTTCTCCATAGCATTCGTTTGGTACGATGACGTTACCTAGGCGATTTAATCCCTCTTCTCCAAGAGCGATATCGTCGAGATTGAAATCCCCATGGAAGTAGTCTTGATAGGTTCTTGCGATATCGTGATCCAAGGTGCCACAAGTTGTGATAATGACGTTGAATGACTTTCGCTTTACAGCCTCAAGGAAAAATCCTCGAGTTCCTGTGGCGCACAGGCAAGCAGGGAATGAGAGCCAATTCAAAACCCCGTCATCATTTGTTTTTGCCATAGATTCGCTGAGGATATCTCGCGCGTGAGCGAGTTTGGTCGCAGTGAAGCCTCCAGCCCGCGCCATCTGGTCGATGAGATCGCGTGGACTTTCGACAGAATCGAAGTCGTAATCCTCGACTGGAGCCGAGAAGTCATCACGCGAGTATGCGGTCACGAATCGTCCGGCTCGCTCTTTCGTATTCAATTCAACTAAGGCAATTCCAAAAGATTCTGCATACAGATTGCATTAATTTGCGGTCTGAATCTGATAAATTCGATCTCGAAGTGCCGCAGCTCTTTCGAAGTCAAGTCTAGCCGCTGCCTGCTTCATTTCTTTCTCAAGACGTTCAATCAATTTGCTTCGCTCACTATGGTCAATTGGAGTATCTTCCACATCATCTTCAGTCAATGCCTCGTATGCGGCATCAACCCATTCTGGTTGGCTTATGTTATCCAGAACAGAATCTGTCGAATTCCATGCACCAGCTCCGAGTCCAAATTTCTTAACGATTCCATCAAGCCCTTTCGTTCCAGGTTTACGAGCGACCAATCTTCGACCGCCACCCTTGCCTTTTCCAGCCGCTCCAGCCATCAAATCTTCAACTTCTGCACCCATTACTGGTAGTGCCTTTCGAATTGTCTTCGGGGTGATTCCATTATCCGCATTGTATGCTTCTTGTCTGCGTCTTCTAGCGTTTGTTTGCCCTATTGCCGCTTCCATTGAAGGCGATACAGAATCGGCATACAAAATCACCTTTCCATTCTCATTTCGACTCGCTCTACCAATGGTCTGTAACAATGAACGCTCGTTCCTTAGGAATCCCTCACGTTCAGCATCAAAAATTGCAACAAGCGAAACCTCTGGGATATCGAGACCTTCCCGAAGAAGGTTGATTCCAACAATTACATCGATATGACCTAGTCTCAACGCTTTGATAATTTCAGTCCTCTCTATCGTATCAATTTCAGAGTGAAGATAGTGCGCTTTGACATTCATTTTGAGTAAATACTCTGCAACTTCTTCAGCGAATTTGATTGTCATTACAGTAACTAATACTCTCTCACCTCTCTCAACACATTGGTTGATTTCACTGAGTAAATCGTCGACCTGACCCTTGGTAGGTCTTACTTCGATATCAGGATCCAGTAACCCAGTAGGACGAATTTCCATTCTAACAACTTCGGGCAGGTCAACGAGAATCTGTTCCATCGAATATCTTGCAACTTTCTTGTCAACATCAGGTTCACCTGCACCTCCTGCGGCTGGTGCATGTAGCAATCCTTCATGCACTGTTTTGCCTGAAATTTCAGCTAGGTGGCGCAACTCCCTTTCTCCAGGAGTTGCGCTGACATAGAGCATCTGAGGAATTAGTTCTTGGAATTCTGCAAGCTTTAATGGACGATTGTCGTGAGCACTACGAAGTCTGAATCCGTATTCGACCAGATTGGCTTTTCTTGACCAATCCCCACCAAACATTCCGCCTACTTGTGGTAGGGTAACGTGACTCTCATCCATTATTACCAAATATTTCTCTCCACCACCATGATATGACTCGGCGCAATATCGGTAGAAATCAAGCAAACAGTATGGTCGCTCTCCCGGTTGCCTGCCATCGAAGTGCATCGAGTAATTCTCGACACCCTTGCAGGAACCGGTTTCTCGGAGCATCTCTAAATCGAACTTAGTTCGCTGTTCTATTCTATGAGCCTCTAAATCTCGACCTTGTCTCTCATAGAAATTGATCCTTTCATCTAATTCATCTTCGATATCCTCAATCGCTTGCAGAAATCTTTCTTCACTCGTCATGTAGAATTCCTTTGGGTGAATCCACGCTTCTTCAAAATCGTCAAGCGGCTCCCATGAAACAGCCTCGCAAACTGTGATTTTTTCTATTCCATCCCAGCCGAATCGAATTCTAATTGGGTCATCTCGGCTGGGCATCCAGACATCGAGGACTTCGCCTCGAAGTCTGACATCTCCTCTAGCAATATCTCCGGTTGTTCTTCGATATTGCATCTCGACCAAGGCGCGCATGACATCCTGTGGCTCTCTCGCCTCTCCAACCTGCAAATGCAAATATGATTCTTGGAATGCTTCTGGAGGATTCAAACCATAAATTGCGCTAACCGTTCCAACAGTTATCACATCAGGACGAGTAACAAGGCTTGCAACAGTCGAGAATCTTTCTTGTTCGATTCTCTCATTCATCTGCAATTCTTTATCGATGTATAAGTCTCGATTAGGGAGGTAAGCCTCTGGTTGGTAGTAATCGTAGTAACTAACGAAGTACTCTACAGCATTCTCTGGAAACAGCTCGCTCATCTCTTGCCATAACTGTCGAGCGAGAGTTTTGTTATGAGACAAAATCAACGTCGGCAATCCCAGTCTCTGGATGATATTAGCCATAGCGAAGGTCTTGCCAGAACCGGTAACTCCCATCAAGACACAGCGCTCTTGACCTGCTTCGATTTGTTCCATCAGTCTATCAATCGCAGCCTCTTGGTCTCCTGCAGTGCCATATTCTGAACGTAAAATAAACATCGATGTCACGCCCAATATCCTGACCAGACCTGAACAATGTTCATACTGAGCAATAAAACCCATCCTGTTGCCATTGAGACTTTGAAAAGAAGGTCTTGGAAATCTATCATTTTCTCTTTTGACTGATGTGACGTTCTAGCCTTCGACGTCATTACCCATAGATTTGCTGCCATCATAATCAGGCTTGCAGGCAACCATAAGATGTATCTGATAGCTCCTGTACCTCCGCCATTGGTAATTAAAAATCCGGCATAGCTTCCAAGCACTTTTCCAGCCTCATATGAAGTCCCTCCGCCGATGTACCATTGCAGGGAGAATCCACTTAAACCTGAAAATATAAAGCAAAGGACCCAGCAAATACAGAGAATTACACTCATCTTTTCAGTGGCTTCAAGTCCAAATTTAGCGGGGAATGAATGTATTCCATTTTCAATGTCATTTTCAACATCCATCCTTGCGTAATTAATGTCGAAAGCAGCAATCCAAAACAATACACCCAAAGAAATCCAAAATATGGTTGGATACCAATAGAAACCAGTAATCGCTTGCCACCCGTATATGTCACCGGTGAATGCTAACCAGGCGCCTGCGGGACCTAATGCTAGGCACAAACCGAGCCAAAAATGACAAAGCCAACTTATTCTTTTCATGTATGGGTAGATTACGAAAGCAGCTACAGGCAGCCAAGACATGTAGAGAGCAACTTCATTCAACATTGCTGCTGATATTACTAACATCAATAGGAAAGTCCCAGCGATAAGCCAGGCTGTTTTGTCTGACATTCTTCCAGAAGGTAGCAAGCGTGAGGCAGTTCTTGGATTTGCAGCATCAATCTCCTTGTCGATGATTCTGTTTAGTGTCATCGCCAAACCTCTAGCGCCTATTGCAGCTGTCATAATTAGAATTAGATCGAAAACAGGATCTATGTTAAGCACGTTAACCAAGAATAATGGTTCGTACCAGTCATCTATCATCACCGATTGAAAACAAGCAATCTTCTCGATTGTATTTTCCCCGGAACTGCCATACATTGGTTGACAATGTCCATCAAAGAACCACCAATCCATTTGGGTGGAAAACGTACTTTCTGCCAGAACAGCCCCAATCAATATGAATGGTAAAGAAAAGAGTGTATGTTCAATCTTGATGAACTCAAGAATCTCCTTCATTCTCATTCATCTACCTCATAGGTTATTTTCTTTCATCCAAGCCTCAACCTTAGCCTCTACTTCAGCGTCATGAAGAGTAACCCCAGGCCAACGCCTAACTGGATGGGGGCCTGTAATGCTTGGAATCGGTGCTGTTGCATCCCAAGCAAGTCGAGAACGATTTTCATCGAAATGTAAGTCCCTTGCCACATCGAATCTACAGAAGAATTGCCAGAGAA
>WTHI01000092.1:3047-58337 GCA_011523185.1 Methanobacteriota archaeon | reverse complement strand
GTCTGACGCAGCAGGTCGCCGACCGACCTTATGTATATGAATATGACGAGAAGGGTAAGAATCGAAAACAGCGTACTGCGCCGCTGTTACCTCGTATTGAGATATAAACGCCGCGCTTCACTTTTCAATCAAATTATAATGAATAATTCCGATTAGGAAAAAATCATTCTGCGCCGAAGAATTCTCTCAAAACAGGATGCATTTCCATGGCCTGTTCCTTCTGAATTTGTTCGTAAGTTCTGAGGATAATTCCGACCGCTAGAAGCAAACCGGTACCAGTGGCATTACCTACAGTTCCGAGCAGATCTGCACCAGCTGCTAGAAGACCTACGAAGGCACCGGAGAAGACTGTTACAGGTGGGATATATCGCTCTAGAATCCTCTCTAGAACAACTGGGTTCTTTCGGAATCCAGGTATTTGCATACCTGTTCTCTCGATTTGTTTTGCGACGTCTTTGGCGCCCATATTTGTCGTCTCAATCCAGAACTTGGCGAATATAGTCGAACCGACAGTCATGAATGTCACATAGACTATGACGTGCACCATAATCTGCCAAAGTTCGTGGCCATAAGCATCCCCTTGTTGATTCAATAACGGAATTAGCCAATCACCAACACCATTGACCATGGAGGAATACCAAGCAAATCCTCCTGACGGAGTGGTGGCTCCTGGCTCATAAGAACCGAACCAATGGGCCATACTCCAGGATCCTTCCTTACCGAGTATAGGCACGGTGGATAGTACTGGATGGGACCAGAATAGCAGAGTGAACATATTGACGTTTGCTAGTAGAGCAGCCATCAAAATCACTGGAATATTGCTCGCATAAACTAGTCGGATTGGATACTGTCCTCTATGTCCTCTAACTTTACCATGTGTCAGTGGCAATTCCAACTTACTCGATTCGGCATAGGCAACTACGAGGAACACGATAATTGAAGATATCAAAGCAGCAACAGGATTAGCATGATTCAGCAATATTAGTTCGAAACCATTTTGCGAAACCAATTCGGCATTAGTTGCCGTCCTGAGTGTGTAGAATATCATTGGAAGAGTTCCCGAAGGAGGATTTTGTAGTGAGTAAGGGCTACCCTGTACTGTTGCTATAGGGGATAATGTTCCAACGAAGGTTGACTGAGCAACTCCTGCAGCGATGAATAGAGAAATACCACTTCCGATACCCCACTTGCTGACCAATTCATCAAGTAGGAAAACAAGGTATGAGCCTATGAATAGTTGAGCCACAATAATTGCATTAGCCCAACCTAGGCCGTATTGAATGATAATATCCTCATGTGGGTCAAGGAAACCGTATACTTGAGGAATCGATTCAATTGGAATCATCAATAGAACCAAGATCTTCTGCACACCCTGGTAGAGTTGCTTGTCCGCAGAATCCTGTAAGTCCAGTTGGATGATCTTTGCACCAGCGAAAAGCTGCATGATAATCGATGCAGTAACGATAGGACCTATTCCAAGGTGCATAATCGAACCAGAGGCACCAGCCATAATCGCACGGAATGAAGAGAACACGTCGAGTGTAGATTCAGAAAGACCCCAAATCATTACGTTTGTCATCATGAAGTAGATGATTAGGACAAGTGTTGTAGTCCACAATTTTTGGTTGAATCTAACGTGACCGTCGGGTTTCGTTATCGAAGGATAAACATCGACGAGTCTTTGCAAAGCATACAGCCTACTAGATTCAGAGCCTGAATACATTAGACACGCCAACGCAAGACCTGCTCCTAGTCCAAGAATACCAACGCCGACCAAAAGGAACCCAACGGTTGAGGAGTCTTCTAACCCCCAACCGAAGAAGAAGGCAATGAATGCCAACCAAATTGCTGGTTTCAGCATCCGTCCAACATATGGAATCTCGGCAATATTTTCAGGAAGATCGTTAGAAGTGCCCCAAATCACGAAACCGATGTATGGGAAAGATGTAGCAAACATTGTCAGTGCCTTCATTTGGGCATCTGAGTCAGTGCCAAACAATGCATCTTGTTGCCACCAAGCCAAAGCCCCCCAGTAAACTACGGATAGAGTCACAATCCCAAGTACTGAAGGACGACGCTCGACCATTTTTTCACCTCTGATTTATTTTGAACAGTGCAAATCACTCTTCTTCCCATTCTTCCCAATCTTCATCATCGTCGCCGCTGAGGTTCACTGAACCACCAGCCGCTTCTACCTTCTCGATAGCACGAGCACTTGCAGAAGCTACAGTGATGTTTAGAGCGCGGTCAATACGACCACTGCCTAGGAGTTTGTCATAGCCCATTTCTGTCAGGTCGATTGAATCGCCTTCCGCCATCTGGGATACTTCTAGTAAATTGATACTGACGTTGACATTTCTCAACTTAGGGTGACGGTTGAAACCGTGCATACCCCAGTGGCCAGGCATATACTTCAGGCGGGTCATTAGGCGATGCTTGTTGATTCCAGCGTTACCGCGTCCGCCACGAAGACCTGCACCTCGGCCTGCCTTCTTACCGCGACCGTGATAGCGCGAGCGACCTCGGAATTTGTTTGTTCTTGATACCATATTTTCACCTCACATCATCCTCTCGGCTAGAGATGAAATCTCATCGCCTCGGAATCCTAGAGCGCCACCAACAGAGTAAGCCCTCTTGATTCCGCCCCAACCCTTTGAGCCTCTTGGAGGGTGAAGTCGTAAGACAGGCTTTAGCCCATCAACCGACTTCATAGTAGCCTCGCCAGATGCTAGAGCCTTAGCGAAATCTTTGACAGATTTGAATTCAGAACCTGCTTTAATTGCAGCATCATCCACCGGCTTATCTCCGACCATTCGGCCACGTTCTTTGAGTAAAGTCTCGATAGTTCCTGCGTCAACTACACCCCATGTGACGAAATCCTTTGACTTCTGAAGCATTCCAGCGTAGGTGGAACTTTCAGGTACAATCGTTGCATGGTTAACGCGAGTTAGATTCATCATTGCCATTGTGTCGCGAATGCTTCTCTCAACACCACGATCACTGCGAACTCGAACGATTAGGAAAGTCATTGATTACTCCTCCCGCTTGTAATGTTTAGGCGCCTTTTATCGCCATCGCCAATTCTTGTTTTGTTTAGTTCGACAAGGGCATTGAAAGTAGCCTTAGCGTAGTTGATTGTGGTTCGTGTTTGTCCTGCAGAACGACTCCATACATCAGTTACACCTGCCAATTGTAGAACTCTACGGCCGTAGTCACCAATGACCAGACCCTTACCTGCTGGAGCAGGCATTAGAGTGACTCTGGTTGAACCGGAGCGTCCTGTGATTTTCAGAGGAACGGAAGTACCTGGTCCTCCACCAGATTCCCAGGACCCATTTCCTCTCATGACTGGAATTAGGTTTAGTTTGGCCTTATCGATAGCCTTCTTTATCGTTGAAGCGACTTCCTTACCCTTACAGATAGCCAAACCAACGTATCCATCGCTGTTTCCAACTACACACAGTACATTGAATCTTACACGTCGACCTGAATCAGTCATTCTCTGAATCATGTTGACCGCAAGCACATCGTCCTCAAGACCTGGCAAAAGTGCATCGACAATTTCCACTTCACGGATCGGCAATCCAGTAGCCAATGCTTGCTCGTAGGTTAGAATCTCTCCGTTTGCAACCATCCTCCCTAGACGGGTACGAGGTTGCCAGGTTCGAAGGGCTGCTAATGGATCTGGGCCACGGCGACGGCGAACAGGAGCATCTTCTTCCTCTGCCAAGGCTAGGGCCAAACCCGGAGCGATTGCTGGAGCAGTTTCTACAATTTCGGATTCTTCATCACTCATGATTAGGCCTCCTCAATAGACTTCTTTGCTGCCTCGACCGCTTTAGCAATCGAGTCATCAATGTGTGAACCGTTGATTCTATCATCATCCGGCAGGACACTTTCACCATATGGAATTTCCATACCAGCATCGACCATTCCTTTGAGGGCTGCAAACACCCTGTTTCCTGGTGTTGATGCTGCTAGGCCAATGTCGAGAACGGCTTCTTTGTGTCCCGCAGCAATAGCCGCCTTAGCCATTGCATATCCGGAAATGTAACTTGCAGGAATTGATTTTCTAGATGCATCTATTGGCCATCCATACTTCTCAACTAAGGTGCGCCCATCAATAGATATCTTGACTGTATCACCTGTTGGTTCGTAATTCACTAATTGACAGATTGTCTGAGTATTTGTTACTCGAACCACAGCACGAGCAAAACCTCCTCGTAGCATTTTCATTCTGCGTCGGTAGTCAGTCTCACCGTTTCGGCGACGCTTGAAGCGTAACCTCTGATTTTTTCCGTATGCCATCATTGCTCACCTCCGAGCTTGATTCCGTCGATTTCCATATTCGACCTCATGTGGGAGACAGAACGGTAGCTACCGCCCTTTGCCTTCCTGTAGTAGTAACGATATTCTGAAGGAGTCAGAGACTCATCTCCTCTCATTTCCTTCAAAGCTCTGCGCTGAGCACGAATTGTTCTCATCCAGCGTTCCTTTCTTGGATGACGTGAATTTGAAGTTCCCTTTCTCGAACCTTGGCCTGTCCTGCGTCCCTTTGACTTCTGAGCAGAAGCCTTTCGAGCGCGCGAACGACTAGTTCCGACTAATGGGCGTGCCTTGATGATCCCCTCATCGATAAGTCTGCGAACATCATCCTTCTGTACAGCATTTGCGACATCGTCTAGGTAGTCTTTGTCTATCCAAATTCTATGAACACCAACAACGCGGCCTTCTCGCTGGCTGAAAATTGCAGCCGCGAGTCTCTTTTGATTTGTGATCATCATCGCAAGTCCCCCTTCCGCGAGATGCGGCGGCGATTGAGAACCCTAAGGCCCAAATCATCTGCTCTATCGTGAATTGCGGATCGCTTTCGGTTTCCTACTGTTTTCGCGATTCGGACTGCTTGCGTCTCCGGGTCTAAACCTTCGAGATCGCTACTCTTGTTGACTAGAACCTCTTCAAATCCAGAGGGGTGTAGTCCTCGTGCTGCAGCTATCTTTCCGTGCCCTACTCGGACTAGAGCAGAACGATACTTGCGGTTCTTCCTTTGGCTGGAATCATCACCTCTAGGTTTCTTCCAGCCAGTACGGGAAAGGCGCTTGTAGCGGAACCATTCCTGCCTTCTGAAGGTTGGAGTTTTCTTCTTTTGAGCAGCACGGGTTGCTAATGCTTCCTTTGTTGCATCGTCGAGTACTGGCTTTTGACGAGCTGTATGGAAGTCATCCCATTCGTCTTCGAAGAAATCGTCGGATTCGAACTCGTCTTCCTCGATATCCATTTCTTCTTCGACCATTTCCTCTACTTCTTCTGATTCTTCAGGAACGTCTGCGGCCTCTTGTAATCTGGCGATTAAGTCCGCCTTCTTACCTGAAACCGGCATTCCCGCATCGCGTAGTAAATCCTTGAGTTCAGCGACTGTCATGCTATCGTAATCCATTCAAATCCCTCCTCACTCATTCCCCTTTGATACAATGTAAATTCCATCTTGGAAAACACGTCGATCTCTTTTCTTGATTCGGCAAGCCCTTTCGATATTGGCAGCTGTTTGTCCAACCTTCTCACGATCGGCTCCAATGACTGTAATTTCCGTCTTATTTGCCACCTTTACTTCTACCTCGGCAGGTGACCATGGTAGTGCGGCTACTCTAGGGACCTTTTCACCGAATAGATTGGTTATTGTCATTTCATTTCCTTGAACCTTGATAGTCATAGGGAAGTGAGAATAAACAGCCTTCAATTTGTACTCAAATCCAGAATCAATACCTCTTACCATGTTGTTGAGATGTGCAGCCCAGGTTCCAGCAAGTGCCTTCTCCTTACGTCGTGGCAGGTTACAAAAGACCTCCATACCATCGGCAGAATCTCTAACTTCGATTCTAGGATGACGGAACTCACGAGTCAGTGACTTACCATCCTTTGCCACTGTAACATCGTGACCGGAAATAGTTGCGGAAACTCCGTCAGGGAGTTTGATACTGTGTGAAATCATATCCAACTTTGGCATCCTTAATCCCTCCTCAGAAAATGTACGCGAGCAAACGCCCGCCGACACGCTCCTTCTTTGCATCGTGGTGGTTCATTACACCTTGATTGGTTGTTAGAATAAGTAGACCGAAATCCTGTGCAGGAAGGTATCTTGATTCCCACTTATCATAATCGGTTCTCTTTACAGAATGTCGTGGCTTGATTACACCGCAACGGTTGATTGCTCCAATCAACTCTACCCGGAATCCGCCTCCACGGCCATCATCGATCTTTTGGTATTCTCCTACGTATCCTGACTGTTGCATAATTGAAAGCATACTTCCTAGAAGCTTGCTTGCTGGGTTAACAGTCACTTCGTAATGTCCTGCTTGCTCCGCGTTAAAGATGCGGACAAATGCGTCACTCAATGGGTCAAACTGCATCCTTCATCACCTCATGTATACTTCTTGAACCCGATTTGTGGTGCCACATCTCTGAAGCATTGTCGGCATAACCTCAGGCCATGTCGGCGAATCATTCCGCGCTTGCGTCCGCAGCGGCGGCATCCATTGCTTCTACCGATACTTTCTCCGTGATCTTTTGCCATACTTCACTCCTCCACAAGGGTTAGTCCGAAGTGTTCTTTGAACCACTCCATGGACTCGGTCTTGCCCACTCGGTGAGGTATCCCAACCTTTGCCGCACGTCGGCGACGGCGAGATACCCTGTGACCGGGGCGTTCGAGTACGATGTTGATGTCCATGCCGAAGATACCTATGTCTGGGTCATACTTCTGCTCAGGGAAATCGGTGTAGTCTGCAATTCCAAAGGATAGATTGCCTGATTGGTCGAAGTTCCAGGCAGGCAGGGTGTTTTCTCTAACCCAAAATGCGTCCTTGAGGAATGCTTCGGCATTTGTTTGATTACGAATTGTTACTTTACAGCCAATAGGAGCGCCTTCTCGTGTTCCAAGTTCACGGTTGGTGCTTTTTGCTAGAGTTCGAACAGGCTTCATGTCTGTAAGTAACTCAAGTACCCTCTCGGCTAATTGTAGACGAGCCCCACCTTCGCCGACACCGATATTCACGGTGACTTTGGCGATTCGGGGAATTAACATTGGATTGGCGTTATCACTCAAGCTTCCACCTCCAACGGAAGATCTTTCTCAGAACCAATCACGAAGACGTAATCTGCGACTGTTCCGAAATCTTCGAATTGTACTTCATTAGCCTTTGAGGAACGCTTTACGTCCTTTGACACTACCTTTGCAGTGCTACCGATGTGGCTACCACCGGTGAGGTATGCTAGAACTCCTTCAGAGAATGCATGATGTCCCGAGACCTCCTGGTCTGGTAGCGAAATAACCAGTGTATCTCCTGAATTGTATTTCTTCGCATCATCGACGGTGATATTTCTTCCATCGTGAAGGTGAACCTGAGTCTTTCCACCACGAATTGTTGTCTTACCCATAACTCGGCAGAGTTTGCTTGAGGAATCCTTAGCAGTAATTGAACGGTATCTTAGCTTACCATTTTCATCCAAAACACAGCGGTAGTGGTCTTCACCAACTGTTAGGACATCCATCAAGCCTACTCCTCGACCAGAATCTGTCTCGATTCTTCCATCGACGAGAACCTTACGTGTGGCGACCATTCGCTTTGCCTCTCTCCTTGAGTGAGCGAGTCCTAACACATCTCGCAAAATGACACCAAGAGGCATACACATCTCATCGCTGTGCCCACCAGGGTTCGGCTTCTGTACCCAAATGTCTGTCTTTCGAGTAAGTGGCCAGCTTCGTGGCATTGTTAATCTCTTCATGTGGCTACTGCTCATTGTTCAGCACCTCCATTAGCTCTCTCCATGATTCGCTTTATGCGAAGTGGGTCTCCCTCGTACAACTTTGTAACTATGAGATTGGAAGGATGAATCGGTAGTGCCTCTTCTTTACCATCAGCGGTGCTAGTGGTTACTCCTTCGACTAGCACATAACCGCTCTTGGTATCGACGCCAACGATACTCGACTTGACCCCTGCTCGACCGCGGGATTGTCCAAGTCTCTTTCCACGTGAATCAGTCTTTGCACTGTTTGGGAATCCAAAATCTCCACGAAGAACTTCTACTTCATCGCCTACTCTTACCGTTACTGTACGAATCAATGCTAAGTCTGGATCATCACTGACCAGACGAGCACGAATTCGCTTCCTGCGGACGTGAATTGGGGCGTCAGTTTGTGCCTGACGCTGTTTTCCTGCTTTCTTACTTACCATACTTCACACCTCACACAATCTGCTTAGCAGTAGCAGCAATCCTAGGCCACCGCTCAGCCGCCTCACGGCTAACTGGTCCCTTGATATCGGAACCCTTGACATCTCCTCGCTCGTTTGTGATGACGCAAGCATTGTCTTCGAATTGTACCCAAGTTCCGTCAACTCGACGGAATGGCCTCTTCTGACGTACTACAACCGCATTGAAGATTTGACGGCGAGTTTCTGGTGTTCCTCTGCGGACAGTAACGCGAATCATATCTCCAACACCTGCTGAAGGATATCGGCGAGCAACGCCTCCCTTCTTTAGCACGGTAATCAGTTGTACGACCTTAGCTCCGGTGTTGTCAACACAATCCATCCTTGCCATGCTTGGCAATCCGGCTGTTGCTCTACCTGCTACTCCTCTCATTCAGAACCCCCCTTCTCAATTACGCAAAATTTGACGGTTTTCGATAGTGGCCTGCATTCCATTATTCGGACGCTTTCCCCACTTGCAACCTCGCCAATACAAGACGGTAAGTGTGCAGCATATCTGCGAGTTCTTTTCTCGTAGCGCTCATACTTCTTCATGTATCGAGTAACTTCGCGCTGGACGATAATTGAATTACTCATACCAACAGATGATACGGTTCCTTCGATGATTTGTCCTCGTAGCCTTAGACTACCGTAGAATGGGCAGTTTTGGTCACCATCCCATTCACCCTCAGGTGCGCGGACGTCTACTCCAATATCTTTCATTTTCAGTTCCTCCTATATCTTCGGTTGATGCGATCCTCAGGTCTCTGTGTGACGCTTGCGCCATCGATTTCAACCTCCTCAGAATCTATTGTGAATGTGATTACATCCTTAGGCAGAGTGACTTCTCCACCAATTGTTCGAACTCTTAGAGTTCTACGAGTTTCTTCGACAATCATCCCAGTTACTCCAACTAGGCTTGGATCTCGGCTTCCAATAACTTCGATTTCCCGAGCCAACCAAGGTGCATGCATGATGCTCATTTAGCGCACCTCTACTTGATATCCATTCTGTTCAAGGACCTTGGCGACACGCTTCTTGTGCTCGCCTTGGAGTTCGATGGTGCGGCCCTTTACAGTACCACCACTAGCACAAGCGCTTTTCAGCAACTTTGCTAACTTACCAATATCGATAGCAGAATCTTCGATTCCTTCTACCATTGTTACCATCTTTCCATACCTCCTTCTTACTGTTGAAATGATTGCTTTCTGTTGTTCTTTTGCTATTTCCTGGCAGATGCATAGTTCATCGGGTAGACCACATAGATTGCAAATGCCTGCCATTTGGGTCTACTCCTTACTCTCCTCGGACATCTTCGTAAGAAGACGTGCAATGCTCCTACGTGTTTGCTTGTATGCGCCCGCATTGGAGGATGAACCTCCAAGGGCTTGCTGAGCACGTAGTTGGAGAAGTTCTTCCCTTAGCTCGGCGAGACGACGCTCACGTTGTTCAGGGTTCATCTGGTCAATATCTCTTGACTTGATATGTGCCATTTTCACTCCTCCTCTCCTACATCTGTTGATTCTTCATTGGCTTCTGCTTCCATTTCAGCCATCTTTTCGACAACACTGTCGACGACTTCTTCGGCGTCGGCAACATCTGCCTCTTCGACTTGAGATGCTGACTCCGGCTCCTCATCAGGAATCTCCAGCATGGAGACTTCTTCGATAGGTCCTAGACCCGATTCCTGTCTGTCTTGAATAGTAATTTCGTGTGGTAGCTTTACACCTGGCCGCATGATACGGACTGTGCAGCCAATTGTTCCTAATTTCTTGACTGCTGTCGAAAATCCTTCGTCCATTAATTGAAGAGCGGTTTCGCCACAGAATTTGATGTGACCTCGTTGGAACTTTTCAACTCGGTGACGTGCACCCGATATCTTTCCTGAGAGAATAATCAAACATCCACGTGCTCCTGCATCCATAATATTCTGGGATGTACTGTGGCCTGCTCGGCGGAAGAACCAACCTCTCTCTAGAGAGGAAGCTAGTCTGCTCGCCATAACCTGTGCATTTAGACGAGGTTCTTCGATTTCGTTTACCTCGAGATGAGGCTTTTCTAGATCGAAGTCTTCTTTCAGTCTGCGCTGTAATTCGTGAATTACCTTACCTCTTCTACCGATTACACGACCGACTTGTTCTGCAGACAGTGTAACCTTGGTCCCGTCAGGAGTACGGTTGAATTCAAGACCGCCAAATCCAGCACGCTCGGTCTCCTTGAGAAGATACTCGCGAACTAGCTGGCGTTCGATATTACGGTGAACGATGTTTCGAATTGTGTTTACTTTACTCATCTTTTTCACCTCAGAATTCGTCTTCCTCTTCTTCTTCATCGCCGAAGTGTTCGAGGAAAATCTCGAGATTCACTTGGTAGTGGTTCTTGGGTGTAGCACGTCCGCGCGCGCGAGGCTTCCAACCAGTGTGTACTTGACCGCGGTGTGCGGCACAGTGAGTAATTACCATGTCTTCAGCATCGATTGTATCGTAGCGCTGACGGGCATTCTCCATAGCACTGTTAATCAGTTTGATGAATTCTCTTGATGCTTTGTATGGATAGCGACCTGGGCCCATCTTTCCTTTTCTATGACCGGCCATGGTGTTTCCACCCTTACCCTTTCTAGATCTGCGAGAGTACGGAATTGCTTCCTTCTTATCCATCACTTTCTCCAAGTATTCGATAGCATCAACTGCATTCATCCCTCGAATGAACTTAGCAATTTGGTAGCAGTGCTTGTGATGAATATCTAGGTTTACTGCACGTGCAGTAGCTAGATTCGATCCCTCAAGCAATTGAGTGTATCCGGATTGTGGCTTACCTGAAATTCGACTCATTCTTCTTCACCTCACTTCAATGCCACGTGCTTACTTGATCGAGTAGCACCTACACCAGGACCAGTGTGCGTTACCGATCTGCGGGTTGGAGCAAACTCGCCCAAGGCGTGCCCTATCATTTCTGGAATAACTTCGACCTTGACGAAATCTCGGCCATTGTGTACACCGATTGTAGTACCCACCATCTCTGGTAGGACAAACATACCTCGGCAGTGTGTCCTAATCATCTTGGAGCCACCATTCGCACGAACCTTCTCTAGGAATTTCTCTGCTTCTTCAGAAAGACCACGAGATAGTGACCTCTTGGCGCGAGAAGGCATCAATGTAGCGATACAAGGTGCTTCTGGGTTATCTTCTGGAGGATAGAGTGGAAGTTCAGTCAACTCCTCCATGGTTAATCCGCGCCAAAGGAACTCTTTCTTGCGGCGCTCAGCAATTGTCGAGCGGCGCTTTCGAGCCTGACGTCGAGCAGTCTTAGGTGAGCGGAACATCTTCTTTGATTTACGTGCCATATCTCACACCTCATTGCTCCCTTGTCCTTCCACGTCCGGTTCGGCGTGGAGCGATGTTTCCTACCTTCTGACCAGGTGGTGCATTACGACTGACAGAGTTAGGTCCGTGAACCGCCTGGTGATTTCCACCACCGTGCGGGTGGTCGACTGGATTCATTGCAACACCACTGACTGTTGGGTAGAGCTTTCCTCGAGCCTTTTGACGGTAGTGAGCAGCACCAGCCTTCATCAGTGGCTTATCGGTTCGTCCGTGTCCACCTAGTACCCCAATAGTAGCACGGCAGGATGCTGGAAGATCTTTCAAAGAGCCACTAGGCATTCTGATTCTCACCTTGTCGCCCATTCTAGTTTCCAATACTGCAGAGTTACCGCCAGAGCGAGCGAACTTGCCGCCATCTCCTGGACGCGATTCAACATTACAGATTGGAGTACCCTCAGGAATCTCTGAGAGTTTGGTTACATTTCCTGGTCGCAGGCTTACATTGTCTCCGAAGGCCAATTCCTGTCCCACTGAAACACCCTCTGGTGCTGCGATGTGAGCAGTTGTTCCATCTTCGAACTTGACACGAGCAAGGGGGGCGGTGTGAGCCGCACTGTGAACGAGGTCAGTTACCTCACCCATTTTCTCGCTTACGCGTGGGATGCGGTTAGCTGCAGGGAACCTGTGACTTGATACCCGGTTCTTTGGACTTGAACCGCGGCGTTGTGAACGTGTTCGCTTACCCATAATATCACCTCATCAGAATGCTCCTAACTTGAGCGCTGCTTCCTCCGCATCATAGCCATCGGCAAGGCGCACTGATGCGTGCTTGCCTGTGATAGTAATCTTCGTGTTGACCTTAGCAACCTGAACGTCAAGTAATTCCTCAACTGCTGCTTTGATCTCGGCTTTTGTCGCTTCGCGCCTAACGATAAATTCGATTCTGTTGTTATTCTCTCGATAGCCGCCCTCTTGGTCAGCAACTCGGCGTGCTTCGAGTGTCTTCTCGGTAATCCAAGGCATCTCAATAATAGCATACGGGTCTACCATGTCAATCACTCCAGTGCTCCTATTGCATCCTTGGTCCAAACTGTGAGACGGCCTGCATCGCCGCCGGGAGCTAAATCCTCAGCGCTGAGGTCCTTAGCAGCGACAACATCGACTCCTGGAACGTTACGAGCAGCCTTAGCTAAGCCGTCAGATTGAGCGACTACCAATAGAATGCTCTTCGGCGTCCTGTATTTTCGGCCACGCATTGTACCCTTACCTGCGCGAATGTTGCGGCCGGTTCGAGCTCGCTCTAGATCTTCGCCTAGACCAAGACCTTCCATCATGGCGACGAACTTGCGAGTTGAATACTGTAGAGGGATGGACTCGATGGAATACTTCTCGTCTCCTTCTTCGCGGCTCTCAACATATCCGTCGATTACGATTGGGAATCGAACTTGGCTATCGAATTGATGACCTCGTGCTGCGACAATTTCTGCATTTGCTGTTGCTGCAATTGCTGAATCACGAGCGGTTGCATTTTCCTTGCTGTTTATCTTCTGGGACCAGTCCTTTGCGACCATAGGGCCGTGAGCTCTTCGACCGCCTCGTGTGTGAGGGTTCTGAGCGGCGGTACGCTGTCCTGCTTTTCTCATAATTCGAGAGACACCTCGTCCCTTACCCCACCATTCTACAGAATGCTTCATTCCAGGTTGAGGTGCACGCTTTCCATCGTGTTCTCGATGTCCGTATGCTTGGCGACGATTTGCTCGACTAGCCAAAACTGCTCTTCGAATTAGATCTTCACGAATTTCCGAGCTGAATACAGAAGGTAGAGTTACAGATTTGCCATCCTTTGCCTCGACTTCGTACATCTCAGCCAGTAGACCTGCGTCCATTTCTTCTTGCTCGACATTGTTTACCAGATTGTATGACTTTGTCTTCATATTATCACACTCCCTGCTTGCTCGAAGTACTGACATAGGTCAAATCGACTTCGTGCAGTTTCGCATTGGGGCGAACAGCGTCACGGAAGCGCAGAAGGCGCTTTGCCGGACCTGGTAAACTACCCTGGACTATCATGTAAGGATTGGTAACTTCTCCGTAATGTAGGAAGCCACCAGCTGGAGTCACATCTGACTCATCTGGATTTGAAATTCGAAGTACGCGCTTGTTCAATTCTGTGCGCTGATGGTATCCCATCTGACCTGCTTGACGGATTGTCTTTCGAACGTAACCAGTACCGAAGTCACCCATGTTTCCAATCTGACGGCGCTTCTTTGAGTTCTTGTGGCTCAGTAGCTTAACTCCGAATCTCTTCACAACACCTTGGAATCCCTTGCCCTTAGTGATTCCAACAACGTCGATCTCTTGACCAGAATCGTAAACATCAGCAACGGTAATTTCCCCGCCTAATCGCTCCTTAGCCCATTCGAGTTTTGCAGCGTTATCTCCACCAACTAAACCAACTTCCATGATTTCTGGAGTCTTAGATGGTACGCTCTTTACTAGTGAAGGTTGAGTTGCAACAATGAGGCGTATATCGCAAAGAGATGCGCTGGAAAGTGCTTCGAATGCATCTTCATTGGTTTCAGCATCTCTTAGCGGAATTCGACCAGCACGCTTGGAAGGCTTTCGTCCTTCTTCAGCATCGCGCTCTCCGCGAGTCTGGTTAGCGAAGCGAGGATGAAGGCCTGTTGGACCTTCATCGGAATTAGCCCAAGCTTCTCCTGCGGTTTGCATACCGTAAGGAGTCATATGGTAGCCACGAACGGCTAGAACCTTCATCGGAGGAACCTCAACAACAGTAACCGCCTTTCGAACCTCTTGACCGGCTGAAGTAGAGTTGGGGTTTGTGTCTCTCATCAAGACGTGAGTCATTCCGGCTTTCCATCCTGCGAATCCCTGAACTCGGATCTCAGTTGCATCGCTTTCGGGCCAGGAAGTAATTCGTCCATAGGGTCGAATTGCCCTCTTTCGAGGGCTAAAGCCCATGCTACCACGGCGGGGGTTATGTCGGTCGGCCATTGTTTGTCCTCCAGTATTTACCGGTAAGTTTGCCGCCGAAGCGGATTCAGACCGGGCCACCACGTTAGGGAGGAACCGTGACACCGAAAGCCGATTTCCGAGTGGAATTCGGGTTTCCGGGATGTTAGTACAGAGCCCTGTGGTGTCTGGTGCCTCACGTAGTGAGCGGCCTTGCGACCTCCATACCCTATATGAACGAATCGGGCATTGAAAGATTCCACCCCTACGGGGTGTAAGTGATAGAGGGGGGCTTGTGTAAGTATTTTGAACCCTGACCTTGAAACACAGGGCCCATGAGCACTAGCCTTCACCACGACGGACTCCAAGAGGGAGTAGTTGAGGCTAGGGCTTACCAACTGGAAGCAGTGGATGTTGCATTGTCTAGTTCGACCCTACTTGTCTTACCCACAGCTGCGGGTAAAACGGCTGTTGCTTGGATGGCCATCGCCGAGATGCTAGAGAGAACAAATGGTTGGGCATTGATGATTGCCCCTACTGCGGCTCTAGTCAAACAACACTTTGACGATTTAGAATTAGTATTCGACAAGGATTCGACCAAACCGATTTCGATGAGCGGAGCAATCCCGCCAAGCAAAAGAGAAGGGATGTGGAATAAGGGTAGATTGGTAGTATCGACTCCGCAAGTAGTTCGTAATGATGTTAATCGAGGATTGCTCGATCTCTCAGATTGTTGTCTGTTGATTATCGATGAGGCCCATCACTCAACCGGAGAGCGAGCCGAGGCACAGGTAGCCGACCTATACCTAGAGTTGGCAAATGAGCCACTAATTCTCGGAATGACCGCGAGCCCCGGCTCGAATACAGAAAAGGTCCAAGAAATTTGTAATAGGCTGCGAGTAGGCCGAATTCATCTACGTACATCAGAAGATAATATGCTTTCAGAACACTTAGCGAATCTCGATATTGAAGAATTGAAAGTGAGAGTTCCCGATGAGATTCGCGAGTTAGCAGAACCCTTAGTTCGATGGCAGGAATCTATTGTCGAAAGGGAAAGAAGATTGGGTAGGTATGTGATGCCTGGTGCAGTAACTCATCGAGGTCTTGCCAATGCGATGGAACGAGCAAATTTGGCCGTTCGCAGAGGTCAAGCGGATGCTTATGGATCGATGAGTCGAATTGGCCTAGCCATGTCCCTCCACCACCTAATCAACCACCTTCTTTGCCAAGGATTGGCGGCAGCGAAAGAATTTCTCGATAGGAAGGAAACCGGTGAAGATGCTGAGAAGAAAAATACCCGAAATTTGCTTAGAGATTCTCGGATTAGGAGCCTTCGTGACAGCCTAGCAGAAATGCCAGAATCTCATAGTAAAGTTGGTGCCGTTAGAAGGCTGGTAAGGGAAAGAATACGCCGTGACCCGGAATCAAGAATTATTGTCTTTGCAACTTATAGAGATACAGTCAGTGCACTGGAAACCGCTTTACTGAATCTAAAGGATGTAAGGCCGATACAATTCATCGGCCAGAGCAAAAGAGCTAGTGGTACAGGTTTGACTCCAAAACAACAAGTTGAGCGAATCGAATCCTTCCGTGCAGGAGAAGGAAATGTCCTGATAGCGACTAGCGTTGGAGAAGAAGGATTGGACATACCAACCGCCGACTTGGTGATCTTCTACGAGCCGGTTGCAAGTGAGATTCGGACAATCCAAAGAAGAGGTAGAACAGGAAGACAACGTGATGGAGATGTTGTGGTATTAATTGCTGAAGATACCCGCGACGAAGGAGCTAGAGCGGCGGCTCTCCGACGTGAACAAAACATGCATCGAGCCGTTGCTAGAGTTGGACGTAAACTTGCTCGCAGTACGCATGTTGACCTATCTAATTTGAGTAACTTCTCAGTTGTCGAAAATGGAAGTAAAATTTCCGCGACTGAGTTCGTTATTGCAGTTAGGAAAAAAAATCGACCCGTTCTAAAGGAAGTTGAAGAAACAACCGACGAAAACGAACCCGCTGACTCGGGGCAACTTCCGCCCTCTATATTCAGACCAAGAGGTCAGACTGGGCTTGAGCAATTCAAACCAAGAAAAAAGAAACAAGATTTGGATGACTCTGAGCAGCAACCAAGTATACGACTGAAGGAGAAAAATCCTGTATCATCCGCCCAGGATTTGTTAGATTTAGACGATAGTCCACCAGACGTTCCAGGGGCTTTGATTTGTGCAGATGACCGAGAACTCAACAGTTCTGTTGTAGCCCGTTTGAAATCTCTTGGAGCAGATGTCAGAATAGACCGGCTTGTGACAGGAGATTTCCGCATCGGAGAACGAATCTTGGTAGAACGAAAGACAGTGCGAGATTTTGTTGATTCATTGGTCGACGGGCGTCTACTTGAACAAGCTAGCAGACTAGTGGGTGCAGCTCCTAGAAGCCTATTGTTAATCGAAGGTGAAGGGTTATTCGAATCAAACAGAGTTCACCCCCATGCGTTAATGGGTGCATTGACAACATTGGCACTCGATTTTGGAATACCAATTGTAACGACAAAAGATGGGGCTGAAACTGCTCGATTCCTCACCGTTGCATCGAGGAGAGAAGAGTCAATGTTGGACGGTCTAACCCCTCAAGCAAGAGATAGATTGGAAGCAGTAAAACCGGAAATCTGGATGGACCCAGTAACCCAAGCGGCAGCAGGAGCAAGAGAATTACGCAAATCCCCCAATCAAGAGAAATTCACTGCGATGTCCCTTCTAATCGCCATACCTAGTGTCGATCAGGACCTTGCCAATCGTTTACTGAACAGATATGGAACAATAGCTGCGCTGATTTGGGCTGATGAAGATGACCTAAGACAAGTTGAGGGTATAACAGAAACTCAAGTTAGAGAGATTTGGCGCACATTTGGATCGGGAGAGCGAATTAGCCATAGATGAGAAAATCAATCGCCGATTACTGCGATTCTAGTCCTCAAAAGAGCCAATCTCTTGTTGTGACATCCAAGTGCAAACGAAAGCATCTCACAAAGATGAATCACAGGAATATTTGTTGAAAGTCCTGTATTTCTACCGGCTTTACCTTGGTAAATATCGAGTACTGCTTGGGATAGGTTGCATGCGCTTACAATTAGGTCTGCACCCTCTGCTTTTGCTTCGGATAGGGCCTCAGCAGCCTGCTTCATTACCGTAGGTTCTTCTCCAAAGAGACCTGGTACACCCACACTTTGGGTCCTTGCTTCCCAACTTACAGGAGTACCTCCCAAAGTCGAAATTACCTGCTCAAGATAATTTGGATCGTATACGTCGTCGCCGCCACAAGCACCCTCTTGCTGTATATTTGGACCGTAATATCCTGCAGCGGTAAAATCGATTGGATTCTTGACCTTCTCCTCTAGTTTATCAAGACCGATTTCATCGACTAAAGCGTGTAAAATATGGTGAATCTCTACCTCACCAGTCATAGTTAATCCACAGGTATTCTCTAGAGTCTCATTGACTTCTTGCATGAGAATTTGGTCAGATTGTAATGCCATCAAGTCCTCTTGTAGATTTCCAGCGGTTGCGGCGCAGGGAGTAAGGATGTTCAGACCCTCCGCTTCTGCCATGGCAAAAGTTCGAGCATTGAGAGTAAGTTGCAGTCTGCGATTTGCTTGCCGAACAATTCCTGCTCCACAACTTGTTGCACCTGGCAGAGGGACTAGAGTAATCCCCATTGCTCGGGCGAAAGACTCCATAGTCACAGCGACTTCTGGAGAACTGCTGTGAGATACGTTTCCGGGATGATATGCGTATTTTATTGCCACATTCTCACCTCAGAACCTACCATCTAATTCGTTGAATATCGCCACTACTTCATGGTGATTATCCACAGAGGAATTGAATTGACGTGGCATCTTTCCAATACCTGCAGGTGGAGCGATGAAAGCTAGCATATCAGTAATCATGTCGCCACCCGTACGGCTAAATCCAGTCATCATTCTAGCGGTCACGCCAGATGTCAGATTACCCAATAGTCCAATTGGACCCAAAACCTGACGATATAACACGGTGTCATTGACCTTTCCACTTGACTTGAGAGTCCAGGTGTACCACCAAACATGCTTACCGTGGCGGCCATTGAATGCGTCGCGCTCCAAGACATGTGTTTTTGCGTCTAACAAGGCTTCTGAGACGACTAATCCAGAACCATTCTGCCTACGGATACTTGCAAGGTCTGTTTCAGCTTTGATTCCATTCGAGCTAGCCAATATTTCATCAAGCTCACTGACAGAAGAAGCAGAGGATCTAGGGTCATTTCTCCTTGCCCAAACCGATGCCAAAACTGCAGGCCCGAGGTAACCATTTGCATGTGGGACTGCGTCGGAAGATGCTTGCAATAAGGCTGAACTACCAAAGTCAGTAATTGAGTGTAAAGCGGTTGCAACATTAGGCTCCATCAACCCAATGTTTCCTTGCATGGTTACAGCCCCTTCTCGGGTTGCCGCAATCATCCACGGTGCGGTAGATTCTCTTCGACGCTCCATAGACCAGTGGTCGACTACCAAATCTCGAATTACCTCGAATCCTGGTAACGGGTCAATTCGCAGTCTAAGTGTGCCGTCACGAGTTGGTGCTACCGCGTCTAGCCGAACTAATCCAGGTAGCACTAAACGACCATTTACACAAATCGCAGTGGTTGAGTCATCGGATGCACCATCGCGGAATGAAAGGCTGCCATCGTGAGTGCTCTTGATGGTTCTGAGCGCCTCTAAGAGACTCAAGTGACCTGGCATCGCACAGACCCATGTGTCAGATCCGGTTGTTGCGGCCTCTGGGTCATATCGGAAGATGCTAATCTCTGCTTGAATCGACTCTGCGGAAATATCGGGGACAGTAAATCCATCTTCTCCATCGGCGCCTTCATCTCCACCTGCAACGTATTCTTTGATTGCTTCCACCATATCTTCGTGGAATACACCGGTGCCGTCGACAGCCGCCATGGCTGCCAATGAGTCAACTGCCCAAGCGGCAGCCATTGATTCGTAATCAACATCACAATCAACCCGATCTACAAGACGGGTTGCCCCTAATTTCTCTAACTGCTCATCCCAATCCTTTCCAGATTCGCAGAATAATTCGTAGCTTGTATCTCCTAGTGCTAGGACTGAGTAATGAACTCCATTGAGAGACCCAGCGGCCGATTTCTGAGCGGTCTGCCAAAGGTCTTCGGCATTGTCTGGCATCTCCCCTTCACCCCAAGTTGAGCAGATGATCAGAACCCGCTTCATAGCGGAAAGAGAAGCGAAGTCAAAACCATCCATGTCGTAGACTGTACCCTCAAGACCATAGTCTGATGCCTGCTTTGCAAACTTAGCAGCCAGGGCTTCGGAGTTTCCTGACTGAGAACCGAATAGAATAGCTAGACTTCGATCACCAGCACTCAGAAGTTGTTCAAGGTCATCTCCGGCCACCTCAACAGTCTCTTCGACCGCCGGCTCAGGTACGACCTCTACTACCGCAACAGGAGCTTCTTCCTCGACAGTTGCCTCTGCTTCTCCGCCTTCAACTACGATGATTACATCGACAGGACAGCCGTCGGCTGCATCAAGAATGTCGTCCTGAAATTGTGAGATGGTATCGGGTTTTAGACCCGCTTTACCTTCATTCCTATCATAGCCGCCATCAAGTCTGACATCGGCCTTGATGTAACAGGTATCGTCGGTCACATGGAATACTTCGGGAAGTGTCTCTTCACAGGCATCACAGGTGATACAACCCTCTTCGATATAGACGCTGACGATAGCCATCTTCCTAACTCAGCCCCGACTTATGGTCACTCCAGCGGAAAGCGATTCTTGAACTTGATGTAAACTAGGGTTACGACCTACGGTCGTATTGGACCCTACATATCAAAGCCATCAAAGTCAGCAGGGTCGGCTCCGCCTCCACCCTTACTTGAGATTACATCGTCTATTCTGAGAATCATGACTGCAGTCTCTGATGCACTTTGAATCGCCTGTTCAACAACTCGGCTTGGCTCGTAGACCTTGCTATCTGCCATATCGACAACTCCTCCATCATAGACGTTTACACCATGTGAAGAGAGGCCTTCGGAATGTGCCTTTCGCAGATCAATGATTGTGTTGACTGGGTCTAATCCAGCATTCTCAGCGAGCGTTCGCGGGATGACCTCCAGTGCCCCGGCAAAGGCCTCGATTGCCATCTGTTCTCTGCCACCGATTCCTTCTGCGTAGGAGCGCAGGTCTCGGCTAATCGCAGCCAGAACAGAACCTCCTCCGGTCAATACCGCTCCATCTTCGTGAGCTACTGCAACAACGCCTACCGCGTCGTCGAAAGCCCGCCTAATCTCATCTACAACATGCTCGGTACCACCTCGAAGTAGTACGCTAACACTCTTGGCTTGAGGGCAACCAGTGATGAAAACCATGTCAGAATCTCCAATTTTTCGCTCTTCTACCTTGGCTGCTTGGCCAAGATCTCCTTCGCTAAGGTCGTCGATATTTGTGATGATATTTCCACCAGTTGCTTTTGATAGGGCTTCCATATCACTCTTCTTTGCTCTACGGATAGCGAAAAGACCAGCCTTGGCCATGTAGTGTTGAGCGAGGTCATCGATTCCCTTCTGGCAGATTACAACATTAGCACCGCTGGCAATGATTGTGTCAACTAGCCCTTTCAGGAAGGCTTCCTCTTCATCGAGGAATTGAGCAAGCATATTCGGATCTGTAATCTGAATCTTTGCATCTACCTCAGTCTTCTTTACCTCAATTGCGGAATTAATCAACGCAACCTTAGCACCGGCTACGGATCGTGGCATGCCTGAGTGGACTCTTTCCTTGTCTAGGATAATTCCATCAACCAGCGTACTATCCTTGATTGAGCCACCTTGCTTTTTCTCGATCTTGATATCGTCCAAATCGACAACTAATCCATCATCGGAATCTTGCGCAACTGCCAATACTGCCCTTACGGATATGTCGGCGAGGAATTCCTTGACCGCTCCTGCACTCTTACCAGTTAATGCGGTCTTTGCGACCTCGTGCAATTTTTCTTCGTTTACTTCAATTGCGTGAGCATCGATAAGGTCAGCGGCCTTATCTGAAGCAAGCCTAAATCCTTCACAAATGACGGTTGGATGAACGTTTTGCTCAACTAAATCTTCACTGCGCTTTAGCAATTCTCCAGCAATTACAACCGCACTAGTTGTTCCATCGAAGCAGTGTTGTTCCTGAGTCTTTGCGATTTCAATTATCATCTTTGCAGCGGGATGTTCAATATCCATCTCTTTGAGTATGGTCGCTCCATCATTGGTGATTACAACATCACCCATAGAATCGACTAACATCTTGTCCATACCCTTGGGACCAAGGGTACTCCTAACCGCGTCAGAAACTGCTTTTGCGGCAGCAATATTGTTGCTTTGTGCAGTCTTACCACTTGTTCTAGTCGTTCCTTCTTTGAGAATGAAAATTGGTTGTTGACCGTTGTACATCGGAAATCACGCTCCAGAATCCAGCAATCCGCCGACCCAAGTGGGGGTCATAAGGCCTCGCACACGTAGGCGCGGGCAGGAGGTAGCGAGCCAATACTCAATTTACGGACATTATTCGCCCTTGTTTTGCTCTAACCATTTTTCACCATAATAGGCCCACTGCTCCATGGTCCACCCATGAGGTAAGCCTTCCTCTGGAATTGGTGGTACGCCAGGAGGTAAATCCGCTTCTTGAGACGATTCAACCTCTGGTTCAGATTCTTCTGTAAGAGGCATTTCAGAAGAAGTAGGCTCTTCGTCTGTTGGAAGTGGCGGAGGTGGCATTTCTGCGGCCGGATTTTCAAATATCTCAGCGGACCCACCGTACATCGAATTGGCTACTTCGTCTGCTGCCGGAAGATCTGGAGCTGCAGGAACTGAACTGTCATCTCCAAGATTGACAAAACTCGAAGAATAATCCTCGATGCTTGAATACTCCTCTAATGGTGCTCTCGCTTCTTTGACAATTCTGTATGTCATTACCGATACTACAATCATCGCTACCAAACCTGCAATCACAAATACGATGTTAGCGGCCAACTTGGCCATGAATCCTACATCGGGTCCATCTTCAACTGGGACTGTTTTCACAAGTCGTATTGTTGTTGATGCCGATACTTTATCGATATCCGAGTCGACTGTCAAAACCACATTGAAGGTCATCGTATTTTCTGCCAAATTATCAAGATTCTCCTGATTCAGGTCAACAGTGACTGTGACGATCTTTGTTGCGTTTGCGGGAAGAACAAAATCTCGATCTTCACTGTTTACGCGTACATCCTCGACGTTGAAGAATAAGTCAGGGTAAGAAGTCCTGTCGATATCCGCTCGCATTAATTGCTCCGAAGAAGGGTTTAGATTCATCACTACGAATTCTAAGGTGACTTCTCCCTTATCTTCAATCACTATGCCTGCTGGAGGGGTGACAAGAAGCCAACCCACTTGTCCAACCTTGAAGTCCGCTTCACCTTCTGCAGAAACCGTTTGCCCTACTGTTCCTGCTTGTTGACTTTCGGCAATCAAGGTGACTGTTCTATCGCCATCGGCACCTTGGTCAAAGGCATAACTTACGGTCAGATTGACTGATGAACCTGGTTGAATCCAATCTGTCTTACCATTGTTTAGCCCAGTAGCGAAGACTGTGATATCCTCATGGCTCTTATCGAAGGAAACCGTGAACTTGTCAGGCATGTTTCCATTGTTCCAAACCTCCCATCGCATTGTTCTGGCATCATCACCTGCACGGTAGACCTCATTGGTCAAATCTAGGTCTGGCACTTCGATGAGGTATGTTTCAGGAACGGTGAGTAAAAGTTGTACGCTTCTTTGGTATTCTGGGTTAATTTGGCTTGTAGCATGAACCCAAATTTGGTAGGTTTCGTTTTCTATTCCATACGGCATTGGGAACATCAACAGGACGCTTGTATCGCCTCCGAATGGGTCTATTCCGAGGGTTTGTTCAGCATTCATCTCCAATCCGAGGCGCCAATCAGCGGCGATTGACAAATCAAAAGCCTCTTCGGAATTACCATCATTTACCAGTTGAATTTCTATCCAACGCAAAGCCCCATCAGCAGGCGCCATCATTTCCCTAATTTGTGGAACTAGTTTCAGGTCATGATCTACCGGAACTTCCACATGAATTGTCCATTCAGTTTGGAAATTTGCAGGAGCTCTACCACTAGCAATCAGCGTTATTGCATATGTTCCCGGAGTTATCTCTTCTGGAGAGGTAATGCGAGCATTCAATTCCAATTTTTCGTTCAAGTCCATCTCGATACTTGTTATCTCAACTCCGGTTTCATTCGTCCAAACAAGATTGGATGCACTCCAACGATTGTCGGCAAATGTACCTCCTAGATTCCATATCGCCCTTTGGTTTCCTGTATTCTTCAGAGTCATGACTACATCACCGGTTTCTCCGGGAAGTAGAGTTATTGCAGGATTTTCCAATGTCTTTTGGGTAAGATACGAGGAATACGAAGCAGTTACGTCAACTGGAAGATTTATGCTCCATTTGGAAAAATTTGTTATCCCGTCACCGATATGAACATACCAATCTACCTCTTGTACCGTTGCTCCATCAGGAATTGTAAGATTGACCCACAAATCCATGGTTTCCAAAGGCTTGATGTTCTTTGTTACAACGTTGTTGTCGAAATCGGTTGGATGGTTAGAATCAATCCTTAGTGGGAAATCCCACATCCAAGATTGATTGGATACGTCGGTATAAACTCGAAGTGTAATATCTACGTATCCATTGTTTTTCACAGTACAACCCAATGTAGGAGGAGTGGGGTCTGCAGGAATCACAATGTATGCATTGGGAAGAGGATCGTCACATTCGACGTCGAGAGTATATTCAGGAACTCTTTCTATTCCAAAGAGAATGAAACCATCGAGATGGATTCCTTGGGTCGCAACTGATGAATCTGAGTCGAATCTGAAAGCCAATGTGTAATCGCCTGTTGGGTGAACGTCTGTCATGTTCCAAACTAGTTGGGTCCAGTTTCCAAAGGTCGATGACAATGGCATTGCGGAATAGTTGAAGAATTCCTCATTACCTGCATCCGCCTCTAATCTAACAGTGTCTCCTTGACCCATACTGCCCCAAGCATTAGTTACTAATTGCAAGTTTAGGTAATCGAACCCACGAATTCGTGCTCGGCAGAAATAGTTGGCATAAATTGTTGAGACTGTAGGGTCGTAAGTTCCGCTCCCTAGTCCATGACCGGGGTCTTCACAGGAGTCGAACGGAGTTAACCAACCCCACCAAAGTCTGTCCATCCTGTTGCTGGCATAATCAGCGCCTGGCCTAGATACCCTCCAATGTTTTTCGCCTACGGCGCTTGATGCGTTTTCCATTCTCCAGTGGCCGTAATAGTCGGGATCATCAGAAAGTGAGCCGTCTGTATCATACCCAGCGCCTACCCATGTAGGGTTGTTGTAGCTTAGTTGATTTGGACAATCAATAGTGCCATCTCCATCAACATCACCACAAATTCCGTTTTCCATAGGATCGTTCCAAATTGCAACCGGCATCAAGCGATCGAATTGGTTATTGTCGTAATTATCGTCTGCTAGACCACCATCGACAATTCCTCTGAGGATGATTCCTCCAAGCAGATATCCATCATCGTCGAGGTAACTCTGAGCAGCAGTGGGAGTCCAATAAAATTCAGCTCGGAATGATTGGGCTCCGGATAGAGTCATGTTCACTGACCATTCTGCTACCATTACTCCAACAGGGTGCCAAATTTGCATTTTTCCAATTGCACTAGCCGGTTGACCGGATGTTCCAGCCTGAGTAAATGTGACATTAATTTGAATCAATTCGTCCCTCATCACATACTGAACAATGCTGCCATCTGGGTTTACCCATTCACGTGCCTGCAATGAACCGTTACCTAATTCGATGTCAGAAACTTCGAAATCAATCAAAGCTCTAGGTGACACTTCTCGAGGTGGATTATGTTCCAGTGTCGGGCCAAACGCCAATGGCGAAAGGCTCGTCACCATAAGAATGGCAAAAAGGGCTAGAGGTGACAGATTACGCATGGATAACAAAGTTCTGCGATATCGGTTCGGGTATGAAGGTTCGGTCACAGCGTGCGCCGCCCTACGGGCGGCAACAGACTGGTTTTTGGCAAATCTATGAGGTGTTTAGGAACGGGTATGCAATGTTGTTCAATCTATGAAGGCCTTATGTTGACCTCAAGGTGCGACGGCTATATGGCTAGGCGTGCAAACCCCTTATTCCCACGCTTTGTTCTAGCCATCATTGTTCTTGGACAAGTCACAATTGCACCGATTATTGGATTTTCACTGACCTACCTATTGTCGATAAATAACGAAGGAGATCAACTCTCATTTGATATCGACTTGGCAGCTTTAGATTGGATAATTGTTGCTGGATTAATGTACGGTTCACTTTCATTACTTTTGGCCCTTATTGCAGGTGCATATTCTCCGGCAAGCGTTGCAGACAGGGGAGGTTGGTTGACGGTTCTAGGCCTAAGAAGGAACGTCAATACACCTGAGTTAATTGATAGAGCCAGACTGAATTTGCAAAGAAGCCCCTATGGGCAAATGGCACGTTTGGTTAGTAGTAGAACCGACACATATGATTTGTTTTCAATCCATGGAGGATTACAAATTCTAGCCATACCAATTCAGGTTGCATTAATTGCAATTCCTCTGTTAATTATGGAGGGCATACCTGAAAGGTTTGTTGAACCCGAACGTGCATTTGAATTGGGTATGGTTGGTTATTTTATCGCTCTTTGGTTTGGCCTCAGAATACAACCTATGTACTCAAGCCACCTAATTGGAATAGCCGCTTGGTTTAGAAAAATTCTCGCAAGAATATCAAAATTTTCTTGGATTCTTCCTATCATTATTTTCTGGATTATTGCAAGGGTAATGCTACAGTTATCACTAGACAGACTCGATGTGGATTACCAAGCCTGGCATAATGTTCAACTTGAGGCTGTTTTAATGAAATCAATTATGCCAGCAGACCAAATTCCGGATGCAGCAATCATTGATTTCCTAGTGGCTATTTCTGTTCTTCCTGTTGCCGTATTTACCACCATTTCAGTCCTCGCTGGAGCACATGATATGCCCGATTGGATGCGCGACCCAGAAGAGAAACTTGAGAACCTGAATCAAAATTTGCTCGAAGAGAAAAAATCAACGAAGATAGATGCTGAGAGTTCAGATGAAATCTCTGAAGAATTTCCACCATGGCGTCGCACTACTAATCTTACAGAGAGCGATGAGCGCGAAAATGAATCCAATGAAGATGAAAGTCGTATGATTGATTTGCCATTTGGGTTATTTGATGACTAATCTAAGATTGGAAAAATCCTCTCAACGCCCATGTTTAGCAAAGACCATCCTGTAGCCAAAATCATTCCGAAAAGAAATGGCTGAGGTCCGGCAATGTATAACCCAATTACGGCAATAATTGCTAAACCAAAGACCAGCTTAGAATCAATCTTACCAGAGCCATAGGAAAAAATTGTGAATCCAATAACAAATTGAATGAGAATGCTGATTCCAGACAAAGTTTCACCATCTCAATTGTTACGAAGATCTGCTAGGACCTTCTCAACTCGATCCATACCTCTTGAGATGTCTTCTCGGCCGATTGTGTATGCAAATCGAAGGTGCCCTTCTCCAGCCTCACCAAAAGCTGAACCAGGGCTACAAAGAACACCTCCTTCGAGAAGTGCCATTGCAATCTCTTCACTGTTCATTCCAGGTACATCGACCTTAGGAAAGACATAGAAGGCTCCTGTTGGAATATGGCATGAAACTCCTTCCATTGCGTTTAGCCTTTCACAAATTAGATCTCTTCTGGCCTTGAATTCTTGACACATTTTTGCAGGATAGTCTGGAGCCTTTTCCATCGCTTCTAAGACTGCATATTGCATAGCATCATTACTACAAGCAGTGACATAATACTGCATCTTTGTTATGTGGCTCATCGCCTCTAAATTTTCAGAGAGAATGTATCCAATTCTCCAACCTGTCATCGCGAAGGTTTTGGAGAAGGAATTAATCATTATGACTTTGTCATAACCTGCTCCAAGGAATGATACGTGTTCACAATCGTAGACTATTCGGTCATAGACTTCATCGGTAATTACCCATAGATCGTTTCGCTCTGCAAAAGCAAGTAATTCATCACGTTCTTCCGGTGTGACATTTCCTCCTGTTGGATTGCTTGGGAAATTATACAAAATCGCCACAGTATTCTCATTTACTCGTTCCTCTAGATCCTCAATCTTCGGCACAAATCCATTTTCAAATCTGCACGGATAAAGCGAAGGTTGCCCTCCACAAATCACCACATCTGGAGGGTATAATGGAAAGTAGGGTTCTGGAATTAGTACTTCATCACCCGGGTCGACTAGCGCGAGGAAAATATCCAGTAATGCATTTGTTCCACTCATTGTAATGCAGACATTAGTTTCATCCAGTTCTGGAGAAAGATAGTGCCATGTTTCTGCTATCTTTTGCCTCAATTCAGGAAGGCCTGCAGTGGTTGTGTATTTGTTGCGGCCCTCTCGCATGGCTTTTTCGAAAGCGTCTATGGCCAAATCAGGCGGCTGGAAGTCCGGTTCTCCTAAACCAAATTGAACCGAGTCATCACCAGCCATGTCGAACATACGGCGAACTCCAGTTGGCCGTATGCTGTTCGCCCGTTCCGAAAACCGCACCATGACCTACGGAGAACAGAATGAGCATTTGAACTAACACCTTCGAATCCTTCGGATTCGTAGGATAACATTAGAGATTAACATGAATTATTTTTGCTATCAATTTTCAGAATCGAGTAACTCTGCTTCTACAACTTCCTCTATCTCATTTCGATTTCTAATACTGCTAATCATTGTCTCAATCTCATCATCTGAACGCATGCGGATTAGAACCAATGAAGCGACCCAAGCCAATGCAACGATAACAACAATGCCGATTGCGATTGGGGGAATTGCTAGTGATTCTGAAGCACCACCTGTACCCTCGATTTCGAAGAATACCGGTAGTGAATGCATAGCACCTGCGACAGCATGAACCTCGACAGTATGGTTGCCTGATGTCAGTTTATCTGGGTCCAATAAAATGTGCCACAAGAAGGGAGTTAGAGCGCCTACCTCACTTGGAGTGGCGGAGTAAGTTGTCTCCATCCATTCGCCGCCATCAATTCGATATTCTACTCGGTCAACGCTTCCTTCTTGACCCCAAGCATGACCGGTCATATTGATTACCTCACCCGAGGAAAGATTGAGTTTATGATTCTGTAATGTTGGTTCGATTAGTGGAGTTTGTCCACTATCTCTAAGGAAAATCGCAAGTTCAACAGCGGCCAAAGCATCGACCATACCATATCCGAATTCTCTATTCCAATATGGGTCGACTTCTGGGGCACTGGCTTCTCCCCGTAATTCAGATGTATGCTTGAGAACTTCCTTGATTTGTAAAGGAGTCAGGTTTTCGTTTGCCTCCCAAACCAATGCTACGATGCCAGTTACTGCTGGAGCCGCATAAGAGGTTCCACTACCTCTTCCAGTGTAGGTGTTCTGGGATGCATCTCCACCAAGGAAATTATTGCACCCTCCACTAGACACACACCCCTCGGCTTGAATTATATTTGTACCCGGTGCACTAATTTCTGGTATCAATTCGTTCACAGGATTACCATCACCATTGTCCTTGCGAGGCCCTCTGGATGAATATCCAGCAATGGTGTCGTCAGATCTGTCAACAGTATTCTGATCATCAGTTGATGCCACAGTGATTGAAAGAGAAGATGCGCTCATTCCAGATAGCCCATCATTGTCCTCTCCGTCATTACCCGCAGCGTTAGAAACGGCTACTCCTAATTCCATAGCTTCATCGAGAATTCTACTATGCATGTCAGTTCCATCCGAACCTCCATTCTCGTGGCTGGTTATTCCCCAAGAAAGAGAGATGATATCGATTCCATAACTCTCTTCTTCTACTCCTGGCCACGCATCATCTCGATGGTCGATAATCCACTGTAGGCCATTCATTGCTGATTCGTAAAATTCCTGTTCTAGAAGATAATTTTCAAATGGCCCCGCGCCAACATCTGTCCCTATTCTTACGTCTACTAAACCTGCATCTGGAGCTGACCCGTAGAAATCGGATTGGGAGCCATCGGCCTCGATACCAGTTGCACTAGCCATACCCATACATGCAGTCCCGTGCTGATTGCCATCATCTGGATCGAATGACCCATCATCTTCCCGGCCTCCTGCAAGGATGCACTGTGGGTCTGAATGTACGAAACAAACAGCATCATATCCTGCTACAAATTTCGTATTGAGTCCTGGATGTTCATTGTCAACACCAGTATCTACCATCGCGATGTTAATTCCTTTACCTGTTACTCCAAAATCCCACGCCCCAATCGGATATTCTGAAGAATTCATGGCTTTCACTGCTGGAGTTTGGACATCTCCATAGAAAACTAGAGAGCCATATCTCTCTACCATAACTACTCCATCCAATTCTGCTAATTGCCAAACTTGACTTGCATCGACATCTCCAAGCAATAATGCGTCTACTATAGGCAATTCAATGTGGACATCAAAACCCAAGTTTTCCAATGTTTCTTTGTCCACATTTGTAACCTCGCGTGAATAGGATATACCGACATTTACAGGGCCTATTGCTAATTGTAATGAGTCGTGGATTCCATTACGATCTGAATCCAATGAAGTGTGCTCCCACCAATTTAGGTTGGAATCCCACCAAATTGGTTCCTGAATCGGGATTTCAGTTGTAAGGCCTTCTTCAATTAATTGAAATCCTGTTGAGTCCAATGGGGTGTGTTTGGAATTTGCACTAGGGGCCGCAATGCTTCCAGCAAGTGGAGATAATAGAATGAGCACAAGCGCAACTGCAACCGACCTACTATCCATTGAGCAAGCGCCAACGGCCGCACTTCATCAATCCCACCACATAATGAATCTGAAGATAATGGGTAATGCATGGCTGAGTTATATGGTGGGGGCAGAGGGATTTGAACCCCCCTCCACCGGTCTGGAGCCGGTAATAATACCGGGCTATACTATACCCCCAATCTGTGATTAGACGAGTGGCTATGCTCTTATGATGCTCTCGGTTGATTAGTTTAGAGTTGAGTTGATTATTCGAAATCAAAAATTACCCAATACTGGACCAACTAGTAGACTGATAAGTAACCAAGACCCCAATATTGCACTCGCTAGGCCCCATGCTCTTGGGCGAATTCCTACACTCAGACTACCAAGCGTTCTAGGGATTGGACCGGTTATTCCGATTATAGCACGAGCGATTACTACAGTCAAACCTGCTGCGAGGATTAGACCTAGTAACATGAATACAGAGAGAATTATTCCAAAAACTCCGGTGCGAGCTACTGCGCCTACACCCTGAGCAACCAAATCGGGTGTACGCAGCCAAATCAACCAGGCCACCCAAATTCCTAAATGAAGGTCGTCGCTAAATGAAGATGCCTTTCTCCAATCTCGATATTCATCTGGTAGTCTCGAATGAATCTTATTTGAAATCCAATCCATCTCTGGGATTCTGCCACTGGTTAAGGTTCGTATACCATGGTAGGTTAGAATAATGGCGAGTATCAATTCAATCCATATCCACCATGCACCCAAGCCAAATGCTGCCATCAGGGAAATGGGTATTGCCCACAGGGAAAAGCCCACACCTGCCGCAAGTAATGTCAACAAAACTCCCGAGCCAGGGAGGAGAACCTCATCCGGCTGCTCATATTTCCTTTCTCGCGGCATAGCTAGAACGAACAAAGGAAGTAAGGCCGTACCCCAAAGTAAGGTAAGTGGGTCGAACACACTATGCCCGGAGCCCTTCGTTGCTTCTTCGACCGCGTCAGCAATCTCCGAACTTGAGTAAATTCCAGGTGACCAATCTGTGATGAAACCCGCTGCATCGATGATAATTACAGCATCACTTGCCCCACTTGGGAAGGATTTACCGACACTAGAATCAGCATTATCCATCAATAATGGCCAAGAACCATTGATTAACTCGGAATGAGCGTCTAAATCGACTGCTCTGACCCCCTCGCCAGTAGCAATTTGAACAAATGAAATATCTCTATCTATCAGTGCATCAGCCATTTGGAAATCATTTGCTTGACGGTTTGCATTAGCAGATCCGGGGACATACAATCCAACAACAACAGCATCGGAATCTGAGAGTAATTCAAACAGAGATACCGAACCATCCCCCCCGTGCTCCAAGAGAGTGAAGGATGGGGCGGCGCCATCTGAACGTGGTGCATTGGCATCTATATCTGGCAGGTGGATGGCGGGTCCAATACTCGCAATGGCAAGAACAAGAATTACTGCATAAGCAGGAAGAGGCAACATGGCCTCTCTCATTGATGCACCGAGCCATGCAATTACCCCAAGTGGAATCATTATGGCGACCCATGTTCCGCTCAATAGAGCCTGAGGGTCTTCCTCAACTTTGAATTTCAGAACACCAATCACATCACAAGGTTCAGCGGGATCTTGATCTTGAAGTTTGAAGCAACCATCTATCATGTACAATCCAGGTTCCAAGGGTTTTGATGTAGACCAAGTAAGAACAGTCCTGTTTGCTTCACCGACCCTAAAGGAATGAGGAGATTCAAAGTGCTCCAATCTTTGATCCTCTTGACCGAATCCATGAACCATAGATTCGTAGCTATCCATCGGCCCAACAACTTCGATAACTTGTTGTGAAAAATCCGAAGGGCCCCATGGTGAAATAGGGGTAAACTCGATTCTTGTTATTCTGTTTGAATCAGTGACTTGTTCTAATTGTGGATCAATTAAGTCACCGGAAAATGTGATTCCACTTTTCGCATCATAAGTCCCCCACCACAATGAGCCCGGCTGAACGCAATCGTGTTGTACTGAAATTTGCATAGATAGGACGTCTCCTGGCCCTAGGTCTACATCATCAACAGGTGCCTCAACTTGGAAAATATGAGATTGAGTATAGGATTCTTCCATAGTTACAACATTAGTTGCCATACCGTTGAGAAGAGTGAAAGAACCCCACCTTAGAGTCACAAAGAATTGAGTTGTTGCACCAGCGGGAGAACCAGGAATAACGTTAGTTTGCCTGCAAACTGGAGATTTCGCCTCTAATGAAGCATACAATTCAACAGTTACTGTGCCGTTTAGGGAAAGGGCCTCTACAATCGGTATTCCTTGAACATCGACGAGATTTTCAGGCGCCCCTGCTGTCTTGGAGAAACTTGCCGAACCTCCCGGTATACCTGTGAGAATTGGCCAGTCTCTACGAAGTTCGGGGGTCTCTTCTGTTCCATGAAGGAAAATATTGTGATTTTGAGGGATGCTGAGTTCTAGTCCAGGGCCAAATTCTTCTACCTCTTGGCCACTGGTAGAACTTGCTGCAAAAGTACCAATGAGAAGTAGGAAAATTGCTGCCGAAAGCGCTCTTGACCTCAACAACGGTTACACCTCTTGCCCCACCGCTAATTGGACCGGCATTCAAACCTCGCGCTTCTGTGAGTTCGACAAAAACGTATTCTTTAGGTTTCACAAACGCTTCCTCTTAGAGGAAGCGGATATGGACAAATATAGCCATCAGCGCACCAGATAGTGTTGCTAGGAAGTTTACAGTGTGCTTCCCAATCAGCCCTTTATTCTCAAAAAGAGCGCCTAAAACAGAATCGACTTGGCAGCCAAGCCATCCTATTGCTGTAACCACTACCAACATTGTCAACAAAGGAATTTCAACATCCGTAATTGAAGCAAGACTAACCGACAGTATTGCAATTAGTGCGGCACCACCAAATGCTGCAAAAGTGCCTGTTACCGACATTCCTCCATTAGTTCCAGCCGGTACTGCTTCTAGATTGATGATACTTCGAGTTCTAGGATCTAGACTTCCAATTTCGGAAGCTAAAGTATCGGAGGCAGCAACAGAGATTGAAGCACAAGCCGCCAAGTAAGCCCATTCTGGTTGGTCGAGAGTGAAATTTGCAATTGCGACTAATGAAGCGACGCCACCATTAGCCATAACATTCCGCCAACCACGGGCTCCTTTGTTGTCCTCTGCCAATCTCAACGCGGCCTTCTCTTCATACTTCCATAATGTGGCTAATGATCCTACCGCGAGAAATGAAATGAGAATTGTTAACCATGTCCAATGACCGAACAAAGACACTGTAAGTCCGACTGATGCGGCAGCAATTAATCCAGTTCTGTTGAGCATCCCACGCACTGCGGAGAGCATCATCAAGCCAAATACTAGGCCAACTGAAATCATCTGGTCAGTTGTTGGGTCCATGTCCTACGCTTCCATTACGACGTCAGAGGATGATGAAGGATTCCCCAATGCGACTTATGTCGCAGGTAGAGTACGTACCCCCTTGAAAATACCACGAGCGAGGATTAGTAAAACAATAATCAGTACTGAAACCCAGGCTATGTTCAGGATAAACACACCTCCCCATCCAAGCCCAAGAGCCTCTCCCAATTTCTCGATACTCACCAGTGTGCCATTCCAAAATGCATGGCCGCCGATAGCGATTCCTAGACATGCTAGAACATTCTTTGCGGGTAATATTCTGAACCCATCTTCTTTTCTTAGATTTGCAGCATCCCAAGGAGTAACCAATGAATGACTGACTTCCATCGTCTCGACACCTGGGGCATCGATTAGTTCCCCTGTTTTTTTGTCTATCAATTTCCAGTTAGAGTCGGTCTCGTCCTTTTCCAAAATTTCTTCAAAGGTAGGTCTAAATTCATCAAAACCAGAATGGTCTCCATCCCCATCTATATCGAAGCCTAGATTTTCCGCAAAGTCAACCGACTTAATGCTAAACCGATTAATCATCCATTTCATTCTCTTATCCGCATCTGTAGTTTGGGAGTAATAGCCGAGCCCAAATCCTGAGATGCCTGTCCACAATCCATGTGCTGGAATTGACCCAATACCTCTCATTAGAGCCGTTAGGGTTAGAGAAGGAGCACCACCAAAAGCGCTTCCCAGAATATAGGCAAGATTCTCTATCAAAGCAAATCCCAACCCTACGGTAAATCCCACTTGGAATCCCTTTTTTGCATTACGAATTGTTTGTAAAAACAAACATACTGCTAATAATTTGAAAATCTCTTCTCCTATTGGTGCACTAATTGCTGCGGTCAAAGCCATTTGATCACCATATGAAAGACCACCTGGAAGAATTAGAGGGAAGATGAAACTGTTGACAATTAATGCCGGAAGAGCTGAAGCCATTCCAGCAATCATCCAGGCTTCAGCGTCCCTTCTCTTAGTTGGTAAACCAATTATTTTCGAGGACGTCGCCCACCAAGCGAAAACAGGAATAGAAAATGCCGCTATAGAAAGAAGAAGAACCGGGAAGAAAGATAGCAGGTAAACTACGCCAAGTAAATCCTCATCCCCCGATACTAATGATAGAATTAGTGGAATAGATAGCGCCACACCAATTACCAATATTGCAATGAAAGCACCCCATATCTGGCTAAGCGGTGGCATGTCTAGAATCGAGTCATCTGTGATTACAAACCGTTGGAAGATTGTTGGTTGAGGGGTCTTGAGGGATCCACCCTCTGGCAACGGATGGTGATTCTTTCCAGATGGGTCAGGAGTTGCCAACCTAACATGCATCAATTTAGGCCTATGTAGGATAATTAGGAATGGAAGGGGAATTAGCGAACAAATTGCCCCCAGAGCAGTAATCTCAACCACTTGATAGATTAAACCTGCAATAACAGAACTAAGTCCAAACCAAATTAAAATAAATGCAAGAATAACAGTCCCCAGCATCCTCCAATAATTCTTCCATGGCGTGCTTTTTGTAGCCAATTGAATATTCCCGGGTGCTTGGGTTAGAGGCACTGGATCTTCCAGCAAATACCTCTTTCCAGTTGCATCTGTGATTATCCTAGACATGGAATCACCCTAGTGCCGCTCAGATCGCCCATCACTCGCGACGCCCAAGGCATCCGGTGCGGTTCCTCATCACAGCGACAACACCCGGTAGATGGCGTCGCATATGAGGTTCAGCCCTAATTTCTAGCGTGAACCCATTATTGCTCCACAAGCGCCACAATACAACTCAACCCGATTGTTATCCTTCTGCATCGACCACTCCCCACAAGCAGGGCAAGGAGGAAGGCCCTTTTCACTAGGAGCTACTCTAGGCCCTGTTCGGCGCTTTTTCTTGCGGGGAACATACCATCCACCCTTGGGTTTTCTGACCTTCGGCATACTATCGGATATACTCGACATCATGGAGTGTCTCAAGACACTTTTGGACCGTTGATGTGAAGTGGTTGTTCAGCTCCGGACGGATATGGATTGCGTTGTGATTGGGGCGGGTGTATCCGGGCTCTCTTCTGCAATCCGTTTACTAGAGGCCGGTCATAGTGTTCGAGTTTTGGCTAGAGAGTTTTCACCGGATTTGGTATCGGATGTGGCTGCCGCTTTGTGGTACCCATTTCTAGCTCATCCAATCGAGAAAACAGATCGTTGGGGTGCTGAAACTTATACTGAACTAATGAGATTGGGTGAAGAAGAACCTATGTCTGGAATTACAATGAGATTTGGGAGAGAATACCTTCGTGAAGTTGTGGAACTTCCCGGTTGGAGAAAAGATATCACTCACTTCCGAGTTCTAGATTCAGGTGAAATTCCGGAAGGTTGGATTTTCGGATGGGAATTTGAATCACCAATTATTGAGATGCATCACTACATGCCTTGGTTATTGCAACGCACTCGTGATCTGGGTGGAATAATCGAAGAAAGTGTAGTGGAAGATTTAGCCGAAATTTCTGCGGAAGTTATTGTCAACTGTAGCGGAATCGGGGCAAGAGAATTATGTCTAGATGCGGAGGTCAAACCAGTTCGTGGCCAGATTATATACATAGATCAAGACCCTGGATTTGGTCGGTTTGACCAACAACCAGAGACCCTGACCTATACCATAGCAAGGAGAGATTGTACAGTACTTGGAGGGACGGCTCAAAGTGACGATTGGAGTCTTGAATTACGTGATTCTGATCGTGAAACTATCCTACAAAAATGCGAAGCAGTTTGGCCAGAACTCGATCGTAGCAAGATTATCGGGGAATCCGTTGGACTTCGTCCTTCAAGAAGTGAAGTACGTTTAGAATCAGAGGTAGTAAATGGCACCTTAATCATCCATAATTATGGACACGGAGGCGCAGGCGTAACTCTCTCATGGGGTTGTGCTGACGAGGTCGTTTCACTAATTGAGGAATCCTATGAATGAGAATTCTGAGATTTTTGATATAGTCGACGACAGTGACAAAGTCATTGGGTCTGCTAGTAGAAATGAGGTTCACAAAAGGGGTCTGAAACATAGATCTGTCCATCTACTAATTTTCAATAAACAGGGGTCAGTACTATTGCAAAAGAGATCTATGGAAAAGGATACATTTCCTGGAACTTGGGACTCTTCAGTATCCGGACATGTTGATTCTGGAGAGAATTATGACGAAGCCGTAATTAGAGAATCCTGGGAAGAATTAGGTGTTAAATTCGAACTAGTCCCTGAGAAGATTTTGAAAGTGGCCGCTTGTAAGGAAACTGACAATGAGTTCTGTTGGGTTTATCGGCATTTTTCTGAAGGCCCATTTTCACCCAATGTGGATGAAATTTCTGAAATTAGTTGGTTCACAATAGAAACTTTAGATGATTTTAATCTACACGACTCATCGGTTTTCTCACCCGCTTTCTCATTAATTTGGAGTAAATTAATGAAAAATCTAGACTCTAATTCTAATACGCAGATTTAGTAGTTGTAATTACTACCGCTCCAATCTTGTAAGGATCTCCATTTGAGGATGGGCGTCTGTCTTCTAATCGGCCCTTCCAACCATCTTCGATTGTACCAATAGGAATTCGAATTGAGGCGCCTCTATCAGATACGCCATATGAGAATTCGTGTATACTTTGAGTCTCATGAAGACCGGTTAGCCTCTGCTCATTGTGTGCCCCGTAGACATCGATATGCTTCTTGATATTCTGACCAAAGGCCTCGCAAATCTGACTCATGAGCTCCTCTCCACCTTCATCTCTCATTCTTCCATCACTGAAGTTTACGTGCATTCCTGAACCATTCCAGTCTGTTTGGCCAAGCGGCTTCGGATGCCATTCGATTGCTAGCCCGTATTTTTCTGCATTTCTTTCTGCAAGGTATCTTGAGACCCATATTTGATCGCCGGCTTCTTTAGCTCCCTTTGCAAATATTTGGTATTCCCATTGCCCTACTGCAACCTCTGCGTTGATACCTTCGACATTCAAACCAGCATCCAGGCACATGTCAAGATGGGCTTCGATAACATCTCTTCCGAAAGTGTTCATTGCTCCAACAGAGCAATAGAATTGCCCTTGAGGAGTTTGGTCTCGTGGGAATCCAAGTGGTAGGTTGGATTCAGGATCCCATAGGAAGTACTCTTGCTCATATCCGAACCAAAAGTCGTCGTCGTCCTCATCTATTGTTGCTCTTCCGTTTGAAGCGTGAGGCGTTCCATCAGCATTCAAGACTTCACACATTACAAGGTAACCATTGATTCTATCAGGATCTGGGCAAATGAAGACCGGCTTTAGGAGACAATCGGAATCACCGCCTTCTGCCTGCTGGGTTGATGAACCATCGAATGACCACATCGGGCACTCTTCTACTGTACCCCCGAAATTTGATCTAATCATTGTCTTACTTCGCATGCTCTGTGTCGGTTCATATCCATCTAACCAGATGTACTCAAGTTTGGCCTTGGGGTCCATAGGATATCCCGAATAATGTACGGTTAATATAACTCACCACATGTTCAATAAATGAAATGAATACTTGAAGAAATTACAACATATCTTCTATATATTAAACGAATGAAAATTATTATTGTTATTTCTAATTCGAATGAACAATATACACCCTAGAATATCCTGTCAATTTGGCAAACGATTAATTCTCAACAAATTGTAAATCTGCTTGGTAGATGGTAAGTAGGTTGAAATGAAAATCATTCCCCATTTTTGTCATGGGGTTGGCCGAGGCATGGAATATCCCTGAGTTCCGTCGTTTGTTGATCGGAAACGGCGTCAATATGCTCGGTAGTTCCATCTTCATTATCGGAATGGGGTGGACCATAGCAGAGGTAGGTGGACCGAAGGCATACGGTATGGTTTTCACCGCCTATTTTCTTGGACATCTCCCTTTGCTATTTTACGGAGGCATGGTCGTAGACAGAATGCCCAGGAGAACTGTTGCTCTAATCTCAGATTTATCCCAGGCAGTATTAGTTGCATTAGCAATGTTTGCATTGATGGCCGGCTTTGACGTCATAAATACACTACTCGTAATCACCTTCCTAACAGGAGGCGCAGGTGCCTTCTCAATTCCCGCAATTGGTGCTCTAGTACCTGACTTAGTAGAGGAGGAAATTCTACCACAAGCTAACGCACTTAGAGGGGTAGCGATGACCGCAGCTTGGATGCTGGGGCCTCTAATTGGAGGATTCACAGTAGAACAGTGGGGCATTGAATTATGCCTATTGCTTGATGTTTTGACTTTCCTCTTTAGCGGCGCGGTTTTGTGGACAATCTCCGAAATTCCAATTGAGAGGGAAGATGGTGTAGAGAGTCTGAAGGAAGAAGTAGCCGAGGCATGGGCTTTCGTGAAAACCCAACCATGGTTATTAGCTGGGATTGTAATGTTCATGATTTGGCACATCGGCGACTCGGCGATAGAAATAGGAATTCCATTCATAATCGAGAATAAAGGTCTAGGCGCTAAGGAATTCGGAATCTTCGGCGCTGTTGGCGCCGGGGGAGCGATGATTGGTTCATTGTTTGCCGGATTCAGACCTATCTCGAAGAAGTCTAGGGGCCTAGTCTTCTACGTTCTGATAGGCGGTATCGCGTGGTGCATGCTCATGTGGGCAATGCCAATACCATTCCTACTGATCTTGCTATTCGTTCTTATCGAGGGATTCCTGGGGGGAACTCTTGGGGTAATCTGGAGGACTACAATGTCGGATAGTGTAGACCAGCACCTAAGAGGAAGGGTCAACTCTCTAGATGCGATTGGATCCCTAATTTTCATCCCATTTTCACCTCTTATTGGGGGTTGGATGATTGAGGCGACTAACGTTTTGACTACTTTTACACTAGCCGTCTCTATAATGGTTCTAACAACCATGGGGGGTCTAATCGTACCTTCTTTCAGGAGATTTGAGAGAGTCGATTCCGACTTATTTCCAATCAATGATTCTCAAACTCAATCTGACTAATATCGACTTCAAACCATTTCTTGTAGTATTGATGCTGGAATCTGACGGCAAAAATCAGAATGAGTATGTATAGTGTCCATGCCACTGCAGTACGCTCCAAGTAAATTGGTAATTCTATCAGAATTAATCCATCGAAAAGAATGCACGTAATGACGTACAGAACACGGCCGAGTGTGCGAAAAATACTCTCTCCCTCTTGTGCTAAGACGCGCTTTACCCGATTTTCTCTCCATAAATCGGCTGCCCTCTTTAATCTCCAGAACGCCGCTTCCGCCTCCTCTCTCTTGTCAATGAATTCAGGGGGTTCGATTTCAACTTCAGAAGTTGATAACGAATCGTCAGACATCAAATCCCTCTAACCCGCTAAGTCGTTCAGACTGAGAAAGTCTCCGGTATGTCAATCGTTCAGCATAGGTAGACTTCCACCTGCTTCTACCGGGAAATGGCAGGCTACCTTGTGGCCGCCGATTATGGCCTTTAGTTCTGGTTCGTCGACGTCACACTTGCCTTCTACAGCTATGGGGCAGCGGGTGTGGAAGCTACATCCACTAGGTGGATTTGCTGGACTAGGGACATCGCCTGAAAGTACGATTCTTTGCTTCTGATTTTCTTCTACAGATGGCTGAGGGATTGCTGACAATAGAGCATGAGTATATGGGTGGGCCGGATTAGCAAATAGTTCGTCGGTCTCGGCTATTTCCACAATCTTTCCAAGATACATGACCGCAACTCTATCACTAATATGATTGACAACATTTAGTGAGTGAGTAATGAAGATGAAGGTAAGCCCTCTCTCCTTCTGGATCGAGTCAAGTAAGTTCAGGACCTGTGCTTGAACTGAAACATCTAGTGCTGATGTAGGTTCGTCTAGAAGAATAAACTCCGGATCTAAGGATAAGGCTCTAGCCAGAGCAATCCTCTGTTTTTGACCTCCTGAAAACTCGTGGGGGAATCGGGTCATGTGATTTGGCTTCAAACCAACAATTGTTAGCAACTCAGAGACTTTCTTGGTTAATTCCGCTCCGTCGGCTAATCCATTCACAATTAGGGGTTCAGCAATAATCGACCGTACTGACATTCTAGGATTCATTGAGCCTCCGGGGTCTTGGAATACAATCTGTAAACGGCGTCTGAGTTCCTTACGCTTCATGTTGGAAATATCCATCCCGTCGAATTCGATTGAACCCTCGGTTCTCGGAATAAGTCCCATGACCAAACGGCCAAGAGTTGTTTTTCCGCAACCTGATTCGCCTACTACTCCAACAGTCTCTCCCCTTTGGATATCTAAGTCAACTCCATCGACTGCGCGAACATGAGCGGTTACAGGAGAGAACATTCCTGCCTTAATTGGAAACCACTTTTTTGCATTCCGAATTTTAATCATAGGATGGGGGTCTTCTGTAGGCTTATTGTTTGCAACCTGTTTGGAATCTTCTTCACTCATTGAACATTCACCCCCGATTGAAGGAACCCTTCTGAAGAAAATGCTTCCTGAGCCACAACTAGATTATCAGTTAATTCAGTATGGTGGCAGGCCGCATAATGACCGGGAGCGACTTCTTGCATTTGTGGCGGTTTAGTCCTACACAGGTCATCCGCAAATGGACATCTTGGATGGAATCTGCAACCATCGAACTTCTCATTGGGATCGGGGACTTGACCAGGGATAATTGGAAGGTCAACTCTCTCCTCACCGGCTTCTTTGATTCTTGGGATACTGTGAAGAAGGCCGATTGTGTAGGGCATTCTTGGCGAGCCCAAAACTTGTTTGAGTGAGCCAGTCTCAACTACCGATCCAGCGTACATGACGGTTACTGCATCACAGGTTTCTGCAATTACACCTAAATCGTGAGTGATCATCATAATTGCAGTTCCTTCTCTATCTCGGAGATCTTTCATTAAGTTGAGGATTTGAGCCTGTATAGTCACATCGAGTGCAGTGGTTGGCTCGTCAGCGATTAGTAACTTTGGCTCACAAGCCATCATCATTGCAATCATAACTCGCTGTCGCATTCCACCGGATAGTTCGTGAGGATACATCTTAACGACGGCTTCAGGATTTGGAATTCTAACCTCTTTGAGGATTCTTACAACTTGCCTCGTGTGAGCGGGATCTAGAGAAAAATAATTTGAAATTTGAATGGGGGGAATCGCTAAAATTGCCCCGCTGAAAATAATAGTCATCAAGACCCCAAAGGGTATCCAAAGAAGAATTGAAATCACTAGCCAAGACACTACAATTAACGCATAATTAGCTCTTGTGAAATCATCAATTATCCTAACATATTCGAGTAATCCAATGCTGCCAGGTATCTCCTCTGTGCTCGTTGTATCATGTTTGATGAAATCCCTATCTTCATCACCCCTATCAAAAAACAGAGTAGAAAATACTAGCCAAACAAACGCAGAGACAATTATCATTACAGCGTATTTATTTGCTATCAATCCGAGTATCAAAGAAGCGTTATTCGTTTGATGAAAAATAAGAATTAACAAGAAAACTGAGACTAGGGGTAGAACCCCTTTCCAATCATTTTTCAAGAAACGGACCAACATTTCGGCCGGGCTAATTATTGATTTGCCGAATTTTAAGACTTTGCTGATTTCTGCATGGTCTAATCTATTGTGTTGCTTCAGTACTTCGGCGACTTGTTTCTCTACCGTGTATAGAGGATTTAGCGCAGTCATTGGTTCTTGGAAAATCATTGAAATTTTGTTGCCCCTAATTGAACGCATAAATTTCTCGTGACGACTACGCGGAGCGTCTAGTATGCGCGCTGAGATAAAGCAAATGATAAATCCAGTCAGCATTATTGCAGATCCTTGTAAACCTTGTATTGGCTCCAAGAAGGTCCAAAATATAGAAAGGATCAATCCAATAGTGAAAGCTGAACTAGAATACTTTAGAACGGAAAGGATTTTTTGTGTTTTTACGGGTGTTTTTTGTATCAATTCGTCTCCTTCGAATTTGATACTTCCCTCATCAACATCACAAGTTGCCAATCCAATTGTGACCAAAGATGTAACCGACTTGCCACAACCAGATTCTCCGACGACACCCATTATTTGTCCTTCTTTCACCGAAAGTGATACTGAATGCAAGGCTTCAACAGGACCATCAAGAGTATCGAAGTGAACTCTAAGTCCTTGGATATCCAATAGTTCCGACATGCTTTCACCTCCTGTTCTTTGGATCTACCACATCTCGTAAGCCATCACCGAGTAAATTGAATCCTAATGTTGTGTAAGCGATGGCAAGACCGGGGAATAATACCAACCAGTAATCCTGAGGGAAATGGGCTCTACCATCGGAGACTAGTTTGCCCCATTCTGCAGCACCTGGCTCTGCGCCTAATCCAATGAATGAAAGCCCTGATGCCGAAAGTATGGTACCTCCGATATCCAAGGTGAAAGCAACTAGTAATGGCGCCCAAGCATTAGGTAAAATGTGCCTGAACATTATTCGGCCTGAAGGTGCTCCGACGCTCCTTGCGGCCTCGACAAATGTCATCTCTTTGACGTACAATACTTGACCGCGAATCAATCTCGCATAGCCGGGCCATCCAGTAAATACTAGAGCGATTTGAATTTTCCAGAGACGATCAAAATTTTCTATAATAACAATCTCATTTTCTCCGTTTCCAGACCATGAAAATAGAGCGATTGATGCAATAAAAATCACAACCGTCCTAAATGAGAGATATCGGTATGGGTTTTTCCAATCAAATACATCTAGAGCTCGATTGGAAAATCCGTCGGTTGAAAAATTTTCAATTAGTCGTTTGTCTAAAGTCAACAATCCTGCAATTGTGAAAATTGCAATAAAACTCAGCAATAGTCTCCAAAATCTACTATCACTTAACTCGAAGACGTCGTACCATACATGGTGTGCTTCAATAATAATTATGAAAAATGTTGCAGCAATAAACAGGGTTAGTCCAATAATTGGATTTATCTTTGGCAATGATACACCTTCCGAACCTGGCATGAATACCTCGATTAAATTCGTTCTAGCGTATACTGCAAGGGCAATAATCGGAATTAAAAATGCCAAAGCAAGGGGAATTGTGAAGTTATCTACGGCTTGTAATGCAGCGACGAAAGCGAGTGCTAAAATTAACCCAGGGACAGCGAAGAAGATATCTGTAATTCTCATTATTACCTCGTCGGTTCTACCTCCGAAGTATCCACTAATACTTCCTATAACTGTCCCAATAATCACTGTCAGGGTCGCAACGGTGAATCCTATCGTAAGGGATACTCTGGAACCATAGAGAATTTTACTGAATAAATCCTGACCTTCGTCATTCGTGCCGAAGATACACACATCATAACCATCTGGCAACCACCAATGATGCATAGCATCGTTCTCGAATGTGTAAATTAGTTTGATTTGAGTCAAAGAATTGTTGTCCATCAACTCATCTGAAAACCAGAAATATGTATTATTTGAAGGCTCAAGAGTGACCAAATCACTCGCAAGGGTAACCCCATAACGGTCTTGCATTTCAATGAATTCCGTCACGACAAGTGTGTCCTGATAGAATGAGTTGTCATCTGCGACTCTAGTCGGACTCAGAGCGCTGGTGCCATTATCGCCCCAACGCCTTAGAGTTGTGAGGGAGACCTTCTGATAGCGCGTGTCACATTCTTCTGAGAAAGGGGCGGCCTTTCTCGGTTCGTAGTCGATATGCCAGACATCTCTGGTATCCTGTAAATTTCTTCCAGGATGTTCTACAGCGATATCGTCGGCAAAGATTGATACAACCGAAATCGAAATGACCATTAATAATCCGACAACTGCCAATAAAGACCTTCTGTAAATTTTCCATCCACGTTTGAAATCATAACTAGCTTGAGCGGCGCTCTCCCTAATTCGACGAAGGCTTTCAGCCCTTTCCTCAGCGCCATCTTTCCAACTCATTCTAGCCTCACCCTTGGATCAACAACGCCATACAGAATATCAACAATTAAATTCGACATTAGGAAGATAATGGCTGTGATGAGAGTAACTCCCATTAGGACTGAATAATCCAGATTGATGATGGCATCAACCGCAACGTTACCCATTCCGTAGAAAGCGAATATAGATTCAGTAAGTACAGCACCACCTATTGCTCCACCTATCGAGAAACCAAGTATTGTCAAAATAGGAACTAATGCGTTTCTACAAGCGTGGACGATAATTACACGAGATTCGGAAAGCCCCTTCGCTCTGGCAGTCCGGACGTAATCTTCGTTCATTACCTCTAACAAACTTGCCCGCATATATCTCAACAATGAGCCTGCGCTTGCAATTCCCAGCGTAAAGGAAGGAAGGATTAGGTGAACAAGGGTGTCATCAAATAATTTTGAGTTTGAGGCATAGTCAGGGTGGATGTTTTCTAGTGCTTCATCTGTAACAAACCAGCTGTCAACTAGATGAAATCCAGTACCCCCTGAGGGATACCATGAGGGGTAACACGCAATTCCAGAATTTATTGTATCACACAGAGTGGATGTTCTGTCTGGATAAGTCAACGCAGAATCATGCCTTCCATAAATCGGAAAACAGCCGCCTTCAGTTCCAAAAATAGGATCACATATTCCACCTACTTCCGACCCCGTACCGAAGACTAACTGAAGCATCATTGCTAACCAGAAAATTGGTAGGGAGACAAATGCGATTGCTAAAAATCGAGATATGTGGTCAAACACCTGGTCTTGCCAAACCGCACTAAGGATACCTAGTGTTATCCCTATGGGGTAAGCCATCAATAGTGCGAAAAGCGCCATTTCTAGCGTTACAGGAGCGGCGTCGCGAACAACATCTGAAGTAGGCCGATTGTAGGTTGTAGATTCTCCCCAATCTCCTGCAAGTAAGTTTTCAATGTATAACCTAAATTGTACTATAACCGGTTCATTCAACCCCAATCTTTCTCTTTGCAATTCAAGCATTGTCTTTCCAGTTACAGGATCAACCAAACCACATCTTTCTCCGCACAAGATAGCCGCAGGATCAGCCGGAATGATTTGGGCAATTGCGAATGTAAATACCGTTACCCCAACCATAACTGGGATTAGAAGTATGAAGCGTCGAATAATGAATTCACTCGTTTTCATTTTAATTCACAACCGGCAATCTCTAGTTTATGGAAGGAAATCAGTCGCTTAGATGAATGAATCCTTCCGTTATTTTCTCAACGCTTCCGCCTGCGATTTAATAGAATATTTACCCCGCGCCGGGAGGTATCCCGACGCGGGGGTTTTCGTAAAATCAGATACTAATCTGGTTTTCAGTTATCAGCACTCGCCGACGTATGATCCGGAGACCTTTGCCAACTTGTCCCAATTGAAGAAATAGTCTCCTCCAATTGCATCATATGCTGGTGGGCACATGTGGTCGGAACCGACCCCTACACCAGCATATTGACCCAATAGAGCCATTGTTGGCGAGGTTACCCAAAGATCGTAAGCCTGAGCATACAGATCTTCTCGAGCGTCAGAATCTTGTTCTGTTCTAGCATCTAGCAGAATTGCGTCCAATGCATCATTCTCGAAGTAGCCGTGGTAGGCATCTCCACCGATGTCAGCACTTCCTGCAAATGGTGACCAATAGTTGTCTGGGTCCAGGTAGTCTGGTCCCCAGCCAATGACCCAAAGGTCCCACTTTCCATAGATGTAGTTGTCAATCACTGTAGCCCAAGGCTGGTCAGCGTTGTCATTAGCGATTCCGATTGATTCTAGCGCAGGGCCCCAAAGCTGTGCTACTGCAATTCTCTGGTCATTTCCAGTGTTTGTCAGAATTCTAAGTTCATTTGGCAGTCTGCATTCTGTACCATCTCTGTCTGCTTCAGGAACTACTGTAGGCTCGCCTGTTAGGGTGAGCGAAGCACAATCATACTGACGAATGAATCCAGCAGCGTCCAGTACTGATTCTGCATAATCAAGATCATAGGTGAATACTTCGTACTGTGTGTCGTCATATGGGAATCCAGTAGGGATTGGTCCATAGATTGGCATCAATTCGCCCTTATATGCTTCAGTGTGGATAGTATCATAATCCAAAGTGTAGCTTAGTGCTTCTCTCACAGCTGACTGACTCAGTACGTTACAGTCGTTTGTTCCATCTCCGTCACAGTCGTGATTGACGATGTAATCTGCGGTACCATCAGCCATGTCTGCCTTTGGCTTGAAGTTGTATGGTACATTCACAACACTGTATGTTTGGCGGTATGTGCAGCGGAATCCTTCCTTACCTTCTGCGTTAGGTAGATCTTCCATATTGTTGCAGAATTCGGTCTTCTGAGCAGACGGGATGTATGCTCGGTCAACTTCGCCATCTTGTAGAGCAAGTACACGAGTCTGAGTCTCTTCTACCAGGTCGACAACAACCCTGTTCAGGTTGAAGTCTGCATGTTCCCAGTACATCCAGTTAGGCTCCATAACCAAGCGAGTTCCGCGAGCCCACTGTGCTACCATGTAAGCGTTGGTTCCAGCACCTACTTGCGCCTCGTCCATGAATTCATGACAGAAGTCATCGGATGTTACTGTGCCATTTTCGTCAGTCTCGATTACTCTGTTGTCTTCACAAAGCTGTGAGTTGATAACTGAACCAACAGTGTAAGCAATTGTCGCTACGAAAGCAGCAGATGGATCGAAGATTTCAACGGAGAAACTGTAGTCATCGATGACGTTCAGTCTTTCGCCACCCCAATCATCGTGGTTGCCATCTGCATCGTTACAGTCGAATGACTGAGTTAGAATCCAGTTGACTCCAGAGGACGGAGCACCCATTCCGATAACACGGCACCATGAGTATACTGCATCTGCAGAGGTCATGTGATCACCGTTGCTAAAGTAAACATCGTCACGTAGCGTAAAGGTGTAGGTTAGACCGTCTTCACTAACTGTGTGTCCGGTAGCCAATCGTGGTACGATAATCGAACCACCATCACCGTCTCCCTCGTATCGGTATAGGGTATCATAGACGTTGGAAATAACGTCACCAGATGCTGAATCGTAAGCATCTGCTGGATCGTGAGTATCTGCCTCACCAATCGTCATTTGTGTCATTTCACACGGGTTGTTCGTACCCAAGTCACGGCACTTTCGTGATACAGATAGGTTGTACCATGCATCAGAGAATGCCATTTCTCCACTGGCGTATGCGGCCATAATGTCTCCCTGTGCCATTCCATAATCGCAAGAGCCGTCGTCGGCTTCAGCTGCGGAATTGTAGTTATTCGCAGCCTCGTCCATACAGCCCATTACAGTTTCAGGCATGGTACAGGATCCATCATCACGGGTCGCAGCCGAGTTGTAGTTTGTTGCAGCAGGGTTAGTGCAACCATCTACAGGCTCGAAGCCCGGATCATATTCACAAGATCCGTCGTCCTTTGTGGCTTCGGCGTTGTAGTTATTGGCATCTGCATAAGTGCACCCCAATACTTCTACGACGTCGTCACCATCATCATCATCTCCGCCGAGACACCCGGCAAGAGCTGATGCAATCATCAGCGTACACATCAATAAGGCTCTCAATTTAGAGTCCATCCTCGCGAGCGAGTCTTTGGTTCATATATAGAATATCCCTTTATTGCTCATCGAATTCGAGTTTTGACGACTCGGTGTTGGAAATAACACCGACTGTTTGAAAAATTACCTGTGTAAAATTATTATTCCGACCCGGGATTTGTTCTAGAAAACAATTCGTAAGCGAGGAAATCAGGAGCAAGAAGTGGTGGACGTGCCGAGATTTGAACTCGGGGCCTCTTCCATGCCAAGGAAGCGCGCTTCCAAGCTGCGCCACACGCCCAGTGAGATTACGACTTGCGACGGCCATTTAAGGAGAACTGAGCAGGCAACGGCATGAGTGAGGGGCCTGTCTCGTCCAGTCCAAATGGAACCCCTAATTTACCAGAGGGTATCATGGAGGAGTTATCATCTAGATTAACTCGTGATGATGCACCTTTTCTGCGACATCTGCCAAAGCAACTTTCCTTGCAGTGGGCTGATGCCTCGGATAATCGCTTAGGTTACACTCGGTTTGAATTTGACCATCACGAACTTTTTCGCAGGCGTAGACTGAGAGGCTCACCGGGTCCGATTACAATCGCCCTACATCCAAGATTGAAAGATGATGAGAAACTATACCTACACACTCTAGTTCATGAATTACTCCACGCTGCAGGTTTAGTCGATCATGGGAACCGCCATAGTGAACTTGTCAATGAAATAGCACCGGCCCCAAAGTTGTCCGAATCACCTGTGTTGAGAAGCATGCGAGAAGAAGTTCTAGCGGAACTTCCTGAACAGTCCTGGATTTGCGGAGAATGTGGCCACACATGGCAGAGAAGAAGAGTCTCTTTACCTCAAAGATGTCCAAAATGTGCTCGCCCGTTTAGTAGTCGATAATTTGCATCAGAAGAGATAATGCCTGCAAAATCACCATGAACTCCTAGCCGGTAAGGCCAACCAATGGAATTCCCTCCAACAGCAGATGATATCTCTAATTTGGTTGACGATTTCATCGCTGAGTCCTTTCCAACACTGATGGCGATTATTGCTATCGCGGCCTACTCTGGGTTCGTCTTCATGTTCTATAGGCTTCTAGCAAGAAGAGATATCCTGAATCTGGACTTAAGCAAATATGACCAGACAATGGATGGAAAGATTCGTGCCTTCTTTAGGACTGCTGTTTGGTTAATCCAATACGCTCTGGCGATACCTGTTCTCATCGGCTTCTGGACCGTTGTTATGGCAGTGATTCTAACTCTCCTAGCTGATGGAGATGATCACGCAAGGAATGCATTGCTTGCCACAGCCGTTGTAGGATCGGTGCGAATCCTGTCTTATTGGACTGAGGATTTGTCTCGAGATGTCGCGAAGATGTTGCCATTTGCGGTTCTTGGTGTATTCTTGGTCAGTTCAATTTCTGTAGAGTTCAGTGAATTCGAAGAATTAATCGAGAATCGAAACGAATTGGCTCAATCTTACCTCAATAGCCTCATTTTGTTATCAATCTTAGAGACTATATTACGTATCTACCATGGCCTTAGAGAATTGATTGGCGGACAACGCAGAGTAAACAAGAAATTGAAGAAAATGGCGAAGGAAACCGGTCGCTCAAAGTCTGATATTCGTGAAGATATGCTGGATGATGGAATACTCAATTATAGTTCGGGTGAAGACGTTAACGAGTAGTGTTGATTTTCCTTTCTGAGCAGAATCTTACTCTAGATGACAAGGTGCAGGTTTCACAAAGGGGAAGTGCCGCGCATGGCATGGGTGCGTGGTGTAGTCTGGATATCATGCTGGCCTTCTAAGCCGGTGACCCGGGTTCGAATCCTGGCGCGCCCACCACCATTCTCTGGCGAATAATCCCGTAGGGATTCACCGTTTACATCAAATACACCCAGCAGGTCGGCGCGACGCATGAAGCGAGGTTCCCGTGCGTGGAAGAAGGCTGGGAAGCAGCGCTGGAAGTGGCGAAAGAAGAAGCTACGAAGGCGAAAGGCCGCTCGTAAGCAAGCTCGCCAATGACACTAATCAGAGAGAAGAAACAAGGTCCGCAATTACTGATGCCGGATCCTCTGCCTTAGTGACTCCACTAGCCAGAAGAACTCCGGTTGTCCCAAGTTCAATCGCCGCTGCAACATCAGCACCGTTCTTTACCCCCGCGCCACATAGGATGCCAACCTGCTGTGAAATTTCCTTTACAGCAGCGGCTGTTCCACTTACTATTGTAGGGTCTGCGGTTGTAACAGAAATGTCTCCGCCAATCAATTCCGGTGGTTCGACCGCGACAAAATCCGGGCCTAATGCAGTCAATGCACGGGCCTCTTCAATGTCTGCTGCACAGGCGCATACAGTGAATCCTTCCGGGACTTGGTCGAGTAACATGGCTACATGCTCGATTTCCACTTTGTGCTCTGCGTGATTGATTAGTGTTCCAGTAGCACCTCTTTCAACAGCGGTTGCAGGATGTAACCAACCAGTAAATGAACCGAATCCGACTGGGTCTAGATGTTGGCACCAGACCTCTAAATTAGGTGCTGCAGCAACTACCGAGCTAAGGTCGAAAGCGGATACTGCGACAACCATGCGAGCACTTGTCTCTACGCTTGAAATCGCTCTGGCTAAAGCCTCTGCACTAGCGCCATGTGCGGTCTCGTATGTCTTCAGATTGACCACGACGATTGGTTGAGTCACGCATCGGCGAGATGAATACACTCTTTGACGCTGACGGATTAGAATCGGCTCAAATAGCCGAACCATGACCAATTACTGCATCGCTCAACTCGGTTCCGGCTGAAATGCGAGCCCCCTCGCCTACTATACATCTAGTCAATTGCACTCTTGAGCCGATTTGAGCACCATCCATTACAACAGAATCCGTAATTGTCACATCTTCACCTAACTCGGCCCCTACTCCAATTGATGAGCCAGTAACTCCTGATTTGCAAACAGAATCAGAAAACCAAGATTCACAGCATGAGGACCCGCTATCAAAACGGCTTGAGGAAATACAAACCTGAGTTGCATCGATGAAGGAAGAAGGAGTTCCAGCATCTACAAAGTAACCCTCAAATGTAAGCCCTGCCATATCTCCCGATTTTGCAATATCAGGGAATATCTCTCTTTCCATGGAGTGTTTGTGAACACCCATGTCATCAAGCACTTCACGCTCGATTAGATAGCAACCTGCGTTGATTAGATTGGAAAATTCAGTACCAGGTGCCGGTTTTTCCTGGAAGCGACGAATCATTCCAAAATCATCCAAATCACAAACTCCGAAACGGCTAGGATCTTCAACTTGCCAAAGTGAAAGTGTCGCTTTTGCCTGAGTTTGCTCGTGGTGCTGAGTTAAGGCTACTACGTCCACGCTTGAAACTAAATCTCCATTCAAAATCAAAACAGGGCCTTCTCCGGTTAAGTGCTCACGTGCAAGGGCGATAGCACCACCTGTGCCGAGTGCTTCTTCCTCTACAGACAATACAATCTCATATGGAAGATTAGTGTTCTCGGCCCAGTTACGCATTTCCTCTATTCCATAGCCTGCCGCCACTACCACTCTATCGACCATCTCCTCGGGTACGACCTCAACGACTCTCTCCAGCAGAGTTTTGTCGAGAATTCTCAGTAACGGCTTGACTCTACCTTCTGTCAAAGGCCTGAGTCGGGTGCCAAATCCGCCCGCCAGAACCACTACGTCCATGGTTGGGCGGGCGCAATTACCACTTTCAGCACTTCGTGTCCCCGACGCCTAGTGCATACTCGTTAGGCGCATCGTTGAAAGACGGTTGTTGGGTCGCCGGAGCGTCGACATGAACATTCACGAGTATCAAGGGAAGGAATTGTTTCGTTCTGCAGGAGTAAAGGTACAGGAAGGAGTGCATTGTAAAACCGTTGAAGATGCACTTGCGGCTTACGATTCCCTTGGCTCAAAAGTTGTTGCTGTAAAGAGCCAAATCCATGCCGGTGGGCGAGGAAAAGGAAACCTGTATTGTCCAAATTCTGGAGACCTTCTAATGGAGGGTGGCGTCAAGATAGCATTCTCCCGAGATGAGGTTGAAACCTATTCAGAAAATATCCTCGGCCACATACTTGTAACAAAGCAAACAGGCCCCACAGGAAAATTAGTCAGTAATATCTACGTCGAGGCTGGTTGCGAAATTGCGCATGAATACTATCTCGCCTTATTGGTAGATAGAGAAGCAAAACAGGTACTAATCATGGCCTCGACTGAAGGCGGAATGGATATTGAAGAAGTGGCCGAAGAGACTCCTGAAGCTATTCACAAAATTTGGGTGAATCCATCAACTGGTCTACTAGACTCGCAAAAGGAAGAACTCGGCATTTCCCTCGAACTCTCTGGGGCAGCATTAGAGGACTTTGTAGGTATGATTGGAAGTCTTTACGATCTATTCGTATCGAACGATTGTTCAATGGTAGAAATCAATCCATTGGTTCGAACAAAATCTGATGAAATAGTGGCTCTTGATGCAAAGGTTGGATTTGATGAAAACGCCTCATTCAGACACAAAGAATGGGAAGATTTGAGAGATTATTCAGAGGAAGAACCTACCGAAACTCGAGCCAACGAAGCCGGCCTCTCCTACGTCAAACTCGATGGAGATATTGGTTGCTTGGTCAATGGAGCAGGGCTAGCAATGGCAACTATGGATGTAATCAAACTCTACGGGGGCGAACCGGCCAATTTCCTTGATATTGGCGGAGGTGCTGATGAAGCCAAGGTTCAGGAAGCCTTTGAGATAATCCTCGAAGACCCCAACGTCAAGGGGATATTAGTCAATATCTTCGGAGGTATCCAACGATGCGATATTGTTGCAAAAGCTGTACTTGCTGCCTCTGAAAAGATGGGATTACAAGTGCCACTGGTAATCCGTTTATCAGGAACTATGTTCGAAGAGGGACGAGCAATAATCGATGCCTCGGACCTTGATTGTACATCTGTGGAAACATTGGCTGAAGGTGCTGAAGCAATTGTTGGATTAATAGGAGGTGGTCAGTGATGGCGATTTGGGTTCAAGAAGATTCGAAATTACTAATCCAAGGAATTACCGGTTCGCAAGGTAGGTTCCATGGTGAAAAGATGGTTGAATATGGTACCAATTTAGTCGGTGGTGTAACTCCTGGAAAGGGTGGCCAAAGTATAGAATTAGCAGGTAATGAATTCCCGGTTTTCAACACCATGATGGAAGCCATCAACCAAACTGATGCAGACGCTTCAGTCATCTATGTCCCGCCTCCATTTGCTGCTGCGGCAATCATGGAAGCGGCCGATGCCTTCCACCAAATCAAAGGAGAGGGAGTCATTGTATGTATCACCGAAGGAATACCAACTCTGGATATGGTAAAGGCAGTCGCTTACGTAAACGAAAGAGAAGGAATCAGACTCATAGGGCCAAACTGTCCTGGGATTATTACACCCGGAGATAATGGCGGTTGTAAAATCGGAATCATGCCAGGCCATATCCACGCCAAAGGTAGGATTGGGGTAGTATCGAAATCAGGAACATTGACCTATGAAGCAGTAGCACAGACCATGAGTATTGGAGAAGGACAGTCCACCTGCATTGGAATAGGTGGCGATCCAGTAAATGGAACCGGATTCATTGATTGTTTGTCGGCCTTCGAAGCCGACCCCCAAACCGTAGCCGTAGTAATGATTGGAGAAATCGGAGGCACCGCTGAGGAAGATGCTTCTGAATGGGCAGCCGCGAACATGAGTAAACCAATTGTCGGCTTCGTTGCTGGTTCTACCGCTCCACCAGGAAAAAGGATGGGGCATGCAGGCGCAATCATCTCTGGTGGAAAGGGAACAGCCGCCGAGAAATTCGCAGCATTTGAGGCCGCAGGAATTCATATTGCACGTGATCCTTCTGAAATTGGTGCTGTGTTGAAGGTGGCTCTGGAAGAATCCGGTCTTCTATGAAGACCGATAGTTTTGGCTTAGTATTCACGGTCAGACTTAATCCAAATAATGCGACGAGCCATTCGTGAGTTCGCAATCGCGAGTGGTTGTAATTGGTGGAGGAATAGCCGGTTGTTCCTCGGCACTCGCTCTTGCAGGAAGAGGTGTGAGTGTTACGCTGCTAGAGGCATCGCCAAGATTAGGTGGCCGTTATTGTAGTGTAGATATTGGCGGAATAGAACGACCAATTGACGGGACTCAAAATGTATTTTTCAGAAATTTTGAACGCTTTTTGCAATTACTTGCAACATGTGAGGCGAGAGGATCGGTAAAGTTGCAAAACTCCACTTTGCTTGCATTTCTCGAAGTTGAGCAAAGAAGAATATCGAAGATTCAATCTGGAACTCTTCCTCCTCCGAATCATCTATCGGCGTCCTTTCTTAATGCTAATTTCCTAGGACTTGGTGATAAATTCTCAATGCAAAAGGCTGTCCAAGCTATGCAAAATATAGATCAAGAGCAAAGGCGGGAACTCGACGATTTAAGTTTCCTCGAATGGCTAGAAAACAATGGACAGACTAAACGAGCAATCTCACGTTTTTGGAATCCAATAAGTAAATTGGCATTGAATGTAGATTGCTCTCAAGCTAGTGCAGCATCTGCAATATTCTTGTTCAAGAAGGCCCTTATCGGTAATGCCGATGCATTAGATGTTGGTTGCTTTACGAACGACTTTACGAATGCTGTATCCTCTAGTCTACGGAGGACACTAGCGGCTTCTGGAGTGGATGTAGTTCTCTCATCGCCTGTTACTAGCCTCTTTCGTGAAGAAGGCATAGTCACCGGAGTCAATACAAAAGATGGTTTTCTTGCTGCAGAGAGAGTGGTTATTTGCACTCCAATCTCGGACACTGCAAGGCTCCTTACCGGTTCTTCTGCTAGCATGAAATCTC
>WTHI01000092.1:0-2947 GCA_011523185.1 Methanobacteriota archaeon | reverse complement strand
GCAAAATTAGGCAACACATCTCAAATTGGAATTCATGCATTCCATGAAGGCCCTATTTTACCAGAAGGTATTCCGTTCGTCAGTTGTTGTGATGAACCTTTGATACAGATGTTATTCGATCGCTCTGGCGAACTTGATGATGGAAATAGAGGCGGTCTTCCCGGTCATTGGATTTGCAGCCCTGTTTCCCACGCAGACAATTATCTAGAATGGGATGATGAATTGATAAGAACGGAATATCAAAGAGTAATCGACACTGCATTCCCTGATTCACCTGCTTTGATTGATTTTCATGTGGTTAAAATAAATCGATCCGCCACCTCTATGAAGACAGGTACTCAACGTCTTCGACCGAATCCACTTGATGCGGGAGAGGGGGTTATTTTGGGTGGTGATTGGATCAATATCGATTGGCCCTCAAGTCTAGAGGCTTCGACGAGAGCGGGGCTCGTAGCGGCTGCAACATACCTGAGAGAAAGTGGAGTTAGAGATTTTGCAGAATGGAATCATGAAGAAAAATGGCCGGATTGGCCAAATTCTGCAGAGAAAGAAGACGTCGATTGGAGAATATGGCAATAAAGTAAGCAACGAAGCAATCAACACATAAGCGATTCTGGGCGAGGTGATAATAAGATGGCTGAGATTATTGATGAGCACATCGATGGATTGCTCAAGGCGACTTCTCGTTCGTTTCATTTGACCCTGACAAGCCTACCCAATAGTGTAAGAGACCAGGTAGGACTACTGTATCTCTTAGCCCGCTTAGCAGACACAATTGCAGATTCAAAAACCGAGGATGTTGAAGCGTTAATAGAAGCTCTCGATGGATATCAAAACCACTTGCTTAATGAAGAAAATATAGACTTATCCAATATAGCCCTGCTACAAGAGGATGTAGATGAAAAAAGACTTCTTGAAAACCTAGAATCTGTAGTAAGTGCATATCGAAAAATGGACGCTAAAGATTCTCAATTAATGCAACGCTGTCTCGATGTGATTATCTCTGGACAACGACTTGATTTGGTTCGTTTTGGCGCCCTTGGGTCGGAATTAACCTGCTTGGAAAACGATGCCCAATTGGACGATTATGCATACAGGGTTGCTGGAAGTGTTGGTGAATTTTGGACTGCGATCACCTTGCAAAATGAATTATCAGGAGATATCCAAGACACCCAAACTTTCGATTCACTAGGTATTCGCTTTGGTAAGGCGCTACAAATGACGAATATTTTGAGAGATATTCCTGCTGATTTAGCCTTAGGACGATGTTATATTCCAAGTGATAGATTGCTTGAAATTGGACTTAATCATCAAGATTTAAACAACCCTGATTCAATCGATAAATTCAGACCTCTATACGATTCCTATCTTGACTTAACCTGTGATCATTATGATTCGGCAATAAATTACATTCGAATGATTCCAAGAAAGTATCGTAGCCTTCGCATGGCTTGTTTGCTTCCTGTTGTTATCGGCTTAGAGACCATCGCACTACTTCGAAATGGCAACGTCCTAGATGCCGCTGATAGAATTAAGGTAAAAAGAGCCAAAATCCGTAAAATAGCAATCGCTTGTGTAATTTCTACAAGGTCAAAGGCAATTGAGAATAGAATCCTTAGCAAGGCTTCCAATCGAGCGAAAAATGGGGCCTGAACCCTTCAAAGGCCGCTGAAGCGGCCTCCACGCGCGCGAGGGTGAGGTTCAAGAGCGAATGATGAGGGCTCGCGTTCGGCGCTACCATGTCTCAAGGCACGAGCAACGATTCCGTAGGCGATCTACGGTACGATGCTGAGCGTAGCATTTCACTTGTCGAGGCTGATATAGAAAACTCAGGGATTGAGGGTGTAAGATCAACAGTAAGCATAACCCGAGAAGCGGCTCGGGCAATTTCGATTACAGCACTGGAAACAATCCGAGAAGGTGCTCGATTCATGGGTGTCGTTGGAGCCCGAGGAGAATTGCTGAATCCATTCGGGCACATTGATGCTGCCATTTGGTCCGAATCAGACGTTCCACAATACATGATTGAAACTGCCTACGAGTACTGTGAAGAGTTAACGCGTATAGAGGCAGGTAACTTCTATCACTCGTTTAAGTATCTTCCAAATGAGGCACTGCAAGCCATCTGCGCATACTATGCATTCTGTCGAAGGGCAGACGATATCGCAGATGGAGACTATGTCGATTCATTCCCAGGAGGTTCCTCTGACAACCCAGAATCAGTGGAATATAGGGCACATATTGAGAGATTATCGGGGAATAGCCCAGTAGTTGCCAGAGACCACTACGATGACAGAATGTCACAGTTATTCTACTACAGAAAGAAATTATCCAGTGCTTACGGTCAGGTCACCTCAACGGATCCAATTTTTATTGCACTGAAAGATACCATTCGCCGTTACAATATTCCACGCCAATTACTCGACGATATGATTAGTGGAATGGAAGATGACTTCCATCGCAATCGCTACGAGACTTTCGAGGACCTCTATTCGTATTGTTACCGAGTCGCATCTACAGTAGGTTTGGTTTGTATCGAAATTTACGGATATTCAGATTTGGAAGCTAGGGAATTTTCTGAAGCCTGGGGAATTTTCATGCAATTGACGAATATTATCCGAGATGTTGCAGAAGATGCAGAACGAGACCGAATTTACCTGCCAATGGAAGATTTGCGTAGATATGGGATCAGCGAATCGGATGTAAAGAGCGGGGTGGAATTACTCAATCACCCGGGTTGGAAGCCATTCGTTCAAGAATACATAGAAAGGGCTGAAACTTACCGGGATAAGGCATTCAAACTACTTCCATTATTAGATAGGCAGTCTCGATATTCACCAGCAGCCATGATGGCATTTTACGAATCCATCCTGAAGAAAATCGACAAGAAGGATGGTGATGTGTTTACAGAGCGTGTGCAATTATCAAAGGCTGAGAAAATCTCTCT
>WTHI01000108.1:0-5685 GCA_011523185.1 Methanobacteriota archaeon | reverse complement strand
TGAAGAAGTACTCAATCCCTATTTCCTCGTTGCCGCTGATAATAGATGGACAGAGGCATGGATCGAGCATCAATGAAAATCACTCAATAATCCACTTCGAACAATCAAACCCAGTCGACTTTTCCAGTAAGGCCAAGTCTGCATTTACACCTTCGGCTAACAGAGCTCGTTGCTCATCAGTGATGGTCCTCTTCGCGGGAGCCTTGCTTGACAGAACAGGCATCTTGTACACATTCACACCCCTAATCTGCAATCTTCTGACGATAGGCCCTTTGACGAAACTAGGTAACAGACTCGCAGTGAATCGGAAAAGACGGCCAAACAGAGTAATCGGACGACGATCTGCCGCAGTATTTGCGTTATGCACGGAATCAAAATCAAACGAGTGAGAAGATATGGAAAGATGATTACAAACTTCTTCTAGAACCGTAGAAGCATCATGCCGCATACGATTTGCCTCAATCAACAAGATTGAATCTTTCTCAAAGTGTTCCAACCATCTTGCAACCGCAGCACCATACAGAGTATCATCAGAAAGACGAGAGTCCTCCCAAGCTGAACTAAAGTCACTCCAATCAGCACCATTTTCCTTATCCTCCTTCGTATCCAGAACCATATTCCAATGCGAAACTGTTCTACTAACTGGCTCTCGAAGACAAATGATAAGACGCGCATTAGGCCAATTATTTGCTACACGAGAGGGAGCAATAGGGCAAGCCATTGCATGAACCGAACAATCAATTCGCAAACCACCCCCATTGAAACAACCTGCATATTCTACCCAATCGGGCTCTGATACATCTCGTCCAAAGGTTCCTTTGTGGCTAGCGACAATATTCGGCTCCTTAGGGTCAGAGACACAGATTTCGGGGTGCTGCGTCAACACCTCAGCCAACCAAGTAGTGCCACACTTAGGCGCGCCGAGCAGGAAAGCACCCACTTCAGGTACTTCTGGCATAATGTCCGCCCAAACTACGTAGTTATGAGCATACAGACTCTGAGACACTTAATCAGAGCCGTTTTCCATAACAGAACGAATAGCCTCCAACTGTGTATTTTTCTCTGCAACAGCCATCTTCAGTAAATCCATAATATCATTTGCTGACGTAGAAGCCAGTGCGCTCTGCCGATCATCTATCGAATCCAATAGTGAATGGCAAGCAAACCATAGAGAGTATTCTGAGTAAGGCGAAAACTCTGATTTCAGAACCGAGAAGACTTCGGAGTTAGACAATTCTTCATTTCTAAACATACTCGACATCTCTACAATCTGCCATGCCCATATTTCCAAAATATCCATCCAATCATCATCATTAATGATACCATCCAATGGAGGCAATATCTCGACTTCAGCCCTGATGTACAATTTTCCTTGCCCATTTTCCTCAATGTATCGCTCCACAAGTTCGTCAACTGACGGAAACACATCTCCAAAATCTTCGGCTGGAAGCGCTGCAGGGATGATGTTCAACACTCTGAATCTCTTTTCACCATATGCAGTAAACATCAGATTTGTCCCTTGTTCCTGGAGATTCTCCGCGGAGGTAAGTACACCATATTCAGCAGGAAGAGTCCAACCATTTTCACCTTCTCCGTCGATATTTGCAGCAATGTAACCAAATTGAGAATTATTCAAGACACAATCGTCAAGCATCTGTTTGTACCTTGGCTCAAAAACCCTCAACGGCTCTTGGCACATTGGGAAAATACCCATGGGTAAGACGAACAAAGGAACTGTGACGACCTCTGCCATACAAGGTATGATTCAGAGTTAATATTCAACAGTTGGTATTAGAAATATCTACAGAATACCTCACCCTTAAAATTGAGGTGCAACGAAAGCAATGAATGCGACAAATAACAAAGCTACCAATAAAGCCTCCACTGGGTGCCTAATCACCCACAAGATAGTGTCCAAAGAATCAATCAAACCCATGAACAATCGAGGGATGAAATTTCTAGTTAAAGATTATCCCGGCGCTTCACTCGCCGTCCCAAATACCCTCAGAAATCATGAACTCCATGACTTTCTGAGATACATTCGCCCTGTTTCCGCCCCTAACTCCAGTCGCAGATACAGCAAATACTTCAGGAGGAATATCATCGGCTTCACGAAGATCATAGCCAACCTTTCGTCCATAAGAAATTGCTTCAATATCAGGCATAATCCATGCCTCAACATCCTCTCCTTCGTAGCGATGCTCAATCATCCTCTTCCTCATATCAGCAGAGTAAGGGTCAGATTCGGACACAGGGGTGTCGCGAATTCCTACAACAACCCTCTTTCCTTGGTCCAACTCCCTTTGAATTAACCACTCATGACCAACGTGGAGAGGTTGCCAGCGGCCAGGAAGTAGAACTGCCTTCTTCTTCTCAAATAGATGAGCTAATTGTTCGACCATATCATCAACTGAGCCGCCTTCTTCGCCTGTTGAATTGAGAGTAATATCGGCGCATTTAGGCTCATCGAATGGATCGGAAATACCAGTAAAGTTGGAAATCTCTCCAGTTCTTGCCTTCGCATACAATCCCTTCACATCACGCTCTTCACAGACTTCGAGGGAGGTGGAGACATGCACCATAATTGCATCATCTGGTAGAATCTCAAGGATTTTTTCTCGCACATCTTCGTAAGGGGTGATGAACGAACAGAGAACATCGGTGTGCTTGGAAATCATCTTCGCCATCTTCGCGATACCCAGCAAGTGTCTTTCTCTACCTTCTCGACTGAAGTCGTGATTAGCAAAGAAATCACGAATAGTATCCCCATCTAGTACCTCGCAACCAAAGCGTTCTGCCGCCGCCATTGCAATGGTGGTTTTCCCCGCACCGGAGAGGCCAGTGAACCAAACTACTCTACCCATCGTATATCCTTCCAGCAGTCCGGCGACAGACGAGCCCTATTTGACTACAACGGGGCCCTCGATTAAGCCAAAAATCAGATTTCATGACCGACATGTTCGGTGCTCTCAGACCAACATTCAGCATCAAGATCAGTCTCAGGACCTTCTTCATACAAGCATGGGTGATGGTTGGTAAATACATCATCAAAAGTCAACCAAGGCCTAACTATCCAAGCATGAACCATCCAATATTCCTCTAGGTTGATATTTTTACCACCTCTTTCTTCACAGACCTCATCACTCAAACCTTCCCCTCTAAAGACAAAATCACTAGGTCTGAAACACATTATTTCGTGCCGATGCCACCAGTCGTTATCTCCTGAGAAACCGTCAGGTGGATTATCCACAGGAGCATGGACAAACCATGCAAAACCAACCAACTGAGCATCGGCATCTTCGCCCCCGTACATCAAGAATTCAGGCCTTTCGAACTCAAATACAGAATCTATTCTTGTTCCAGGAAATAATGGATTTTCAGCATCAAAAGAAGAATCTTCCATAGAGAAATCATTCAACATTACATGATGCGTTCCCATGCCTTCTACATATTCCACAGACATACTATATCCAGCTGCTTCCGCATCTCCTAAGGTAGGCCATTCCTGAGACCATTCAATCGCGGCCTTCAGCTCGTAAGTTAGCGCTTCACAAATCTCGTCGCTAAGGGCCCCCTTCTCTGAATCTTCATACACAGGATCAACGTGATGGCCACCAATCCCACTTGATGTGCACCACCAAGGATCGGTTCCTTCGATATACCCGCTCAGTGGACAATCTGGAATACCGTCTCCATCAATATCTCCACAAATTCCTTCTTCGATGTAATCGATTAAATCCTCTTCATCGTCGATATATCGCCCATCATTATCACCTTCCTCGCTTGCGATGCAACCGGAAAACGATGCCAAGAACATCAAGCAAATCATCCAAGGGGCGACAATCTTCATACCCCAACGCTTTGACTTATGTTAGATAAACAAATCACGACGATGATTCATCGACGGCTTCATTGCACCCCGACAACTCGACGAGCCAATGAGCAACCCCGACAGGGAAGAATTACAACGCATCGCGCAGCAAGTAGAGGTTAATCGAGAGCGTCTTCAGAATCTTGAGTCTCAAGTGGTTCGCTTGGAAGAAGTTCGACAAGAACAAGCCCGTGCAATCATGGCACTGGAAGCCATTCCAGAATCAGGGGCCAGTGATGCAATGATCCCCCTAGGAGGAGGCGTTCAAATCATCGCAGACATTCCCTCGGAAGCGGGCGCAGTAGTCGATATTGGTAGCGGAATCCAAGCAGAGAAGACACGAGGGGAAGCATTGGAGATTTTATCCACAAGAAATCAAGAATTACTACGTCTAATGGACAGTCTAAAATCAGAATTTGACGAGACTGAGAAACTGGTCATAGAACTAGCAACACAATTCAATGACGGCGTTGCCGAATTACAAGATGAATCGCCAGAAACCACAGAAGCAACAAGCTCCGAAGGAAGCGAAAGCAGACCAAAACGCCGACGACGAAAGAGAGGAACAGAGTTCACACTTGATGACTGAAATTCTGAGGTGAAAAAATGGGCTTATTCGACCGCTTCAAAAAGAAAGCCGAAGAAGCTGCAGAAGAGGAAGACTTCACTGTAGAAGAAGACTCAATTGAGGCCGAAGAGGCTCTACTTCAACGCCGTCAATTGATGGAAGCAATTGAGAGAGCGAAAAACGCTCCACCACCGCCACCACCACCCGGCTTCGAAGAATTCAAGGAAGAAGTTGAGGACCAGTGGGACGATTTCGTGGAAGAACTTCCCGAAGACCCATTCTCCTCTCCAACAGACAAGAAATCTCGAAAACAAGCCGAACGAGCCGCTGCAGTCGCAAAAGCAGAGGCCGACAACACCCCTGTCGAACAACCCCCACAAGACCCAATGATTAGTACAACCGGAAGGGAACTAGTCGCGAATGAAACAGCCGAATTCAAGATAGATTTGGGGGAGGCAGAAGTTACACGCGGAGGAAAAGTAATCGCAGCCAGCAATACCCTCGAAGAAATCCTTGAGGAATTAGAAATGGATCTATTGATGGCCGACATGGGCCATGACGCTGTCACGGATGTAATGACTACACTTCGTGGCTCGCTAATCGGCGCCCGAATAGCGCGGAAGGCGGATTTATCAGAAGTCATCGAGAGTGCCTTACGAAACTCACTACTTTCTTTGTTGGAGGCGGGCTACTGGGATTTCGATAAAACGGTGAGATCCTTCGCTGACCAAGGAACTCCCGTTTCGATAATGATGGTCGGAGTAAACGGGACGGGAAAAACCACCACGACTGCAAAAATTGCCAATCGATTAACCAACCAAGGATACTCTGTAGTTTTGGCTGCCGCTGACACCTTCCGAGCCGGCGCAATCGATCAGCTAGCAAACCATGCAGACAGGCTCGGAGTACGGTGTATTCGTAGCCAAAGAGGAGGCGATGCAGCAGCCGTTGCTAGAGATGCATTAGAGAGCGCAAAAGCCAGGGGAGAAGACATCGTAATTATCGATACAGCAGGGCGCATGCAAAACAAAACCAACTTGATGGAAGAACTACGAAAGGTGCACAGAGTCACACGCCCCCATCTGGTATTATTCGTGGCAGACGCACTTGCTGGAAACGATGCAGTAATCCAAGCAAAAGAATTCCAGCGCATGCTAAGTTTCGACGGCGCAGTTCTCTGTAAGTTAGACACGGATGCCAAAGGAGGAGCTGCGCTTTCGATTGCTCACACCACAGGACGCCCTAT
>WTHI01000015.1:0-5753 GCA_011523185.1 Methanobacteriota archaeon | reverse complement strand
TATAGGAATAGTTGACTTTGAGGCCAGAAATGCAAATGGAAACAACGGTTTTGTTGCAGGCGACATACTCGATCTTGAGGTCGATATCGCCAATAATGGAGCCGAGGAATATAGTGATGGAGGTAGCATCGATATCTATCACCTCTCAAATGGCGAGGAAATTCACCTCGGTGGCATTTCAATCAACCAACTTTCGGTCGGAGGGACTCAGTCCTATACTGCTATGTTCGACACAAGCGACATCAATCTAGCACCATCAGGGACTTCCTCCTTTAGAGCACGTATATCTGGAATGATTGGAGATCGTGTATCTTCCAATGACTACCTAGATGGCCTTGCTCTGCATGACAATCCTCCGGTTCCTAATCGCCCGGTTGCAGTCGCAGATTCTAGCGTAGAGAGAGGCACACCAATCCAATTTGAATCTACAGCACTGCCGAATGATTTGGTCGATGATATGTCAACCATGAGCGCAGAATTACACTACAGCCTCCATGGTACAGATACTTGGGGCGACTCTTGGATTTCTGCCATAGAAATGGTAGGAACAGGTGGTAATTCTCGCTACATTCACACAATCACTCCTCCAATGAGTGCTCAATCTGGGTCCTACGATATCCGTATGCAATGGACAGACTCTGGCGGACAAACATCTGAGTGGGAAATTACAGAAAATGCCTTCGAATTGAGAAATGCATTACCTAGAATTCTAGGACCTGGTGACGATGGTTATGCAGGAATCCCGACCGTGAAGGTCGATACGGTTGAGGCTGTGTCAATAGTCGGCTTGGTTAGCGACGCTGAAACTTCTTATTCTGAACTAATAATCGATTCAAATGCTCACCAATTCATTTCCTATGACCCCCAGACACTCGAGATAAGTGTTCGATTTGACGAAATTTCCTACGACAGCATAGGAAATTCAATTTCTCAAGGTATATTCATCACAGTCGGTGACGGTGAAGACGTCAATTCAGGAACTTTGATGTTCAACGTCATCGAAAATGGTCAACCTCGCTGGAGTGGAATTCCGACTCAAGGATTTGACGAAGGAGGATCCTCTAGCTTAGTACTGACAGAATTCCTAACCGACACTGACGATAATGGAAACTCCGTTCCTGCAAATACTCTCTCTTTATCTCTCGTCAGCATTAGTGATGAATCGTTAATATCAGCCGAAATTTACGACCATACTCTAAATGTCGCTGCTCTAGATGACGATAGTTTCGGAACAGTCGAAATTACCGTTAGAGCATCCGATGGTGTAAAAGAATCAGATACAGTGATTATTTTCCATATCAACAATCTCAATGACGCTCCAACCATTGACTTGGGCGAATATTCTAACCCAGTTCTTCAAACTGGTGACAGATTGACGATCAATATCCTAGACATGGTCACAGATGTCGATGATTCCGAAGAGGATATTTGGATTACGGTGACAACTTTTGTTGCCGGTGCGGTTCAGTATAATCCAATATCTGGCCTTGCCACAATGAGTTGGGAAGATGCAGGAGAAGAAATGGTGACGGTTACTGCTGAAGATAGACATGGAGCTTCTAGTGCCGCCATAATCACGGTTAGTGTAGTCAATGATCTGCCTCTTCTATGGGTCGATTCATCCGGATTCGGCGATTTGAGCGTCAATATTTCCTCCACAGGTTTTGGTTTGAACCCTAGCGTAACTATCGAAAATGTAGGAAATCTTGAACTTTCAGAAATTAAAGTAATTTGGAGTGTTTGTAACAGCATCACTGGAATCTGTAATGACTTTGGCACATCTTACAATATGGGTCCATTTATTGTATTGGCAAATAATGGCGAGGGACTTATGATAGGGGATTACGTAACCCTTTCAGTTAATGCTGTAGACTCACAAGGATTCGACCGCTCAACTCCAGAACAATACAAGGCCTATGCCACAGAACCCTTTGAAATAACTCCAGAAGAAACAGGTGAGGGAGATAATCAAAACAAATCAACATTCACACTTCTGACTACAGGACTAATGGCAATCGGAATTATGCTCTCAATCGCCCTAGTAATGGGTCTAGCCATTGTATTGCAAAGAGGGCGCAGAGAAGTTGTCAGCGCTGAGGTCTACGATTATGAAGAAGAATACGACCATTCGGGGTACGAAGAGCCCAAACCTAGTCCATTAGCCGCTCCACCACCGCCACCTGGAATGGCTCCTCCTTTACCACCTGAAGGCCTTCCTCCTGGTTGGACTATGGAACAATGGAATTATTACGGCGCTGAGTACCTAAACAGCCGAGAACAGCAGTAGTTTCCCTGAACTAGGAATAACGCACCTTCAAGAAGGTGCGCTTGACACGTAGAACCCCGAGTGGTGCAGGATGAGCGAAGAAGAATCACCTATCGACCCACTAGAGTCGTGGGAAGATGGCGCTGCATTCGGTGTCTCCGCGGACAAGGATCCCGTCTGCAAAACCCCTGTAGAAGAATGGGCAGAACAACTCGACATTGTCTCCACTGAGGAAGTTCCAATACCAGAAAAACTGGTTGATCAGGTAATTGGTCAAGAGGCCGCTTCCATAATCGTCCGTAAGGCCGCCGAACAGCGCAGACACATTATCATGGTCGGAGAACCTGGAACTGGTAAGTCGATGTTATCTCGCTCAATGACCGAATTTCTACCAAAGGAACAACTCGAGGATATTCTCGTCTATCGTAATCATGAGGATGAGAACGAACCTAGAATCAGAACTGTTCCCGCAGGACGAGGTTCGAGTATTATCTCAGAACGTCGAGCCCACATCAAACAACAAAGAGAGAGAACCAATCGCACTTTGCTATTCATCGCCCTAGTGGTCGGTGCGGCCTTGTTACTCGCCACATTATCCTCAGGCGAGATTCTGACATTCATATTCGGGTCCTTCCTGCTTGTTTTCGGTTACTTTTTCCTAAGAACTCGCCTAAATTCTGGTGATGAGGGCAATATTCCGAAATTACTAGTAAAACACGAGCGAAACGAAGAGGTGCCGTTCATTGATGCAACAGGAACACTCGCTGGTGCTCTGCTTGGTGATGTTAGACACGACCCATTCCAATCTGGAGCAGATTTGGCAACTCCAGCACATGAAAGAGTAGAGCCAGGGGCTGTTCATCGTGCAAACAAGGGTGTTCTCTACATAGACGAAATCCGTATGCTAAGGATGGAGGAACAACAAGCCCTACTGGTAGCAATGCAGGAAAAGGCACTCTCAATTTCCGGTCGGTCCGAAAGAAGCAGTGGTGCTCTGACCAAGTCAGAACCCGTGCCTACTGATTTCATTCTAGTGGCTGCGGGTAATCTGGACAGTATTCAGAACATGCACCCTGCACTAAGAAGTCGTATTCGTGGATATGGTTACGAAGTATACGTCAATACCGACATGCCCGATACGGAAAGAAATCGCAGAAGATTAGTTCGCTTCGTTGCTCAAGAAGTAAGAAACGAAATGAAGAAAGATAGTGGCAAGTCAATTCCACACTTTGACAAAGGCGCCATAGGATTGGTCCTGAAAGAAGCTCAGCGTCGAAGTGGCCGCCGTGGTAAGTTATCACTCCGACTCCGTGAATTGGGGGGCTTAGTGCGAATCGCTGGTGATCTCGCTGCTGAGGAAAAGGCCTCGGTGGTATTGGCTGAACATGTAGTGCGCGCGAGAGCGATTGCAAAACCACTCGAGCAACAGGTCGCAGACAGGTATCTTGAGCGACAATCAGAATATGCAATGCTAGTCAATAGAGGGGAACGAATTGGCCGAGTAAACGGTCTCGCAGTTCTCGGTGCAGACACTGGTCTTTCCGATTACTCGGGAGTAGTGCTACCTGTCGAGGCCATGGTTACACCCGCTCAGGGTCGATCGGGCCAAGTCATAGCTACAGGCGGCCTATCCGACTTAGCCAAAGAATCCGTTACTAATATCAGCGCTGTTGTAAAGAAATTGACAGGCAAGGATATCCAAGATTACGACCTACATGTGCAGTTTCCGGGAACTCACAATGTCGATGGAGACAGTGCTTCGATTACCATGGCTACCGCAATTATCAGCGCCTTTGAAGGAGTTCCAATCGATCAAAACCTAGCAATGACAGGGTCACTGTCTGTGCGTGGTGAAGTTTTGCCTATTGGGGGAGTGTCGGCAAAGATAGAGGCTGCAGTGAAGTCTGGAATAGAGAGAGTGATTATTCCTCGCAGCAACTTGCAAGACGTTCTAATCGACGAAAAATACGAAGCAATGGTGGAAGTTCTTCCAGTTGATTCACTAGATGAAGTGCTACAACATGCCTTGGTTGGAGCAGAGGAGAAGGTAACTCTTGTAGAGAGATTAGCCAATGTAATCGATACAATCTCGAGCGGAGCCGACACCCAACCATCCGCGTAATTTTGCGGTTTTCTCCGAGTTCCTTCGAACGCCTAATTCAAGGTCCGTCTTTACGCCGCTAGTTAGGGGATTGGATGCCGGCACCAGCAGTAGTAGTTCATGGAGGAGCAGGAGCTGGACCAGAGAGATTATCCAATCTGCAACCCGCAATTGAAGCAGCACGTCTTGTTTTTGAATCGGGTGGAGATGCAATTCAAGCTGCCGTCGAGGCCTGTGTCGTGCTTGAGGATGATCCAGTCTTCAATGCGGGAACGGGTAGTGTGATGAGAAATGATGGTTCTGTGCTAACGGATGCGTCTTTACAGGTCTCAGATGGAAGGATGGGCTTTGTTGCAGTAATGGAAAATACCCCCAATCCAATTCGTATTTGTGTCGACCTTCTCGACGAAGAAATCAATGGTCTCGCTGGAACAGGGGCTAGAGTATGGGCAGATGAACGTGGTCACCTGAATGCACCCGTAGTTGGAAGGCCACCAAAAGGCAACCAAGGTGACGTCGGAGATCTAGGCGGCTCTATGCCTGAATTACAAACTGATACTGTTGGTGCTATTGCTAGAGATTCATCAGGCTTAATCGCCGCCGCAACCAGTACAGGAGGAACCTCCCATAGGCCAGCAGGTAGAGTCGGGGACGTCCCATTACCTGGTTGTGGTTTCTGGGTACAGGATGGCTTGGGAGTCGCCGCTACTGGGGTTGGTGAAGCGATTACAACCGCCTTACTTTCATATCGCGTGCATCAAAAAATTCAGAATTTCGGTGAAGGCGATCTTGAATCCGGAATGCGATGGGGGATTAGGGAATTAATCGAACCTGAAACAGCAGTTGGAATCATCTCATTAGCGTCTGAAGGAGAAGGTTGTGGAGCCGCTAATACCGATATGCCTTGGGCGACCTGGTGTTCTGCTTCTTGAATTTCGAATCTGTATTGACGGGGATGCGCTTAAACAGGGGTCGCTGGTGGGCGGGCCGTTGGAGGCACAACATGTCAGACATAGAGACTCGCGTTCAGCAAATCGCTCAAGTTCTCGGTCAGTTAGAGGATACTCAAGTTCCGCGTAACATTCGTAACTCCGCCCGGGATGCAGTTGAGAAATGGCTTCTCAACAAAGATAAGGAAATAGACATCCGATTAGGGATGACTGCTAGTATTCTTGACGAAATTTTCAACGATGCTAATTTACCAATCCACTACGGTCCACTTTGCCTACAGATTCAAACCGCTTTAGAGGCTTTACTTAACGAAGTAAAACAAACTTAGAGCAATGGTAAAGCAATACCAAAAGCAATTGCAAACATTACAATTGCAATTCCTCCATCAATATATCTCCATGCCTTTGGATTCTCCATCAATGGAGATAGTAGTCT